>JAJRUY010000243.1 GCA_024277555.1 Gammaproteobacteria bacterium
AAAAAGTGGGACAGCGAGGATGATTTTTCATGATTTTGAGGAGCATAGTGGGCGCTATGTGACGAAAAATCAGGGAAAATCAGACCGCTGTCCCGCTTTTGCAGCCGATTCAGCCTAAATCTGACAGACTCCTAGGTCCACCTTTCCGGCATAACGCTTTGCCAATTACCCGTTGGCAGCATGGAAAACCCAGCTGTTTTTTGATAAGGTGATGAAAAACATGGAAATTCAACCCAAAGGGCAGGGATGTATATTTTCTACAGAGCTTTTCCAGGCCGATCCCGTTGCAGCCTACTCCCCGTATCTCGTGGAGTATTTGGAGAGCCGTCGCCTATCCCGCAGATTGCGTGGAGTATACGGCAATATTATGCATACTCTGTGGATATGGCGGGGTATAGGGAAGATTTACATTCACTAACTGTTAGAAGCTAGAAGGATGCACATGTGAATCTCGAAGAATTTAAAATCGAGCTAGATAGCAACAATACAGATGAAGATCTTTTAGATTTTTGCAGAAAACATGTGTTACATGGCACCCCATTTGTCTTTAATGGTCGCGATGACGACTTCTATGAATTTAGAAAAAGAATCTCAATTAAGTTCAATATACCTTTCCATGAAATATATATTACAGGCTCAGCAAAACTGGGGTTTAGCCCTTTTAAAAATAAAGACTTTGACTACGATTCTGATATTGATGTAGCAATAATATCACCACAATTATTTGAAACAATTATGAAAAGTATATCTCAATATAAAATGCGTTTTAGAAAAGCAAGAGCTGTGGTTCGTGAAAATGAATTGTCTATGTATCATGATTTTCTTGAATATGTTGCACTAGGGTGGATCAGACCAGACAAACTCCCAATTTCATTTCAAATGCAAACATTTAAAACCGATTGGTTTAAGTTTTTTCAAGATATTTCAAATGGAAGATCAGAAGTAGGGAACTATAAAGTTAATGCTGGAGGTTTTAAGAGTTATGAGCATTTAGAAGAGTATATCGTCAGCGGTTTAAATGACATACGATTAAATCGTATTGTGAGGAAATAGTAATGACGCATCAAATAAAGCCATCTGTTACGAATCCTACCATTGCAGATATATATGAAAAAATAGATACCAATAGATTAAATTTATCTCCTGATTTCCAAAGAAAGTTTGTTTGGACTCACGAGCACCAAGAGTCTTTTCTCGATACAATTCTGCATGGTTATCCTTTCCCTGAAATTTACGTTTGCCAGGGTAAGATTGATACGAAGAAACTGCGGACAACTCAGAAGGTAATTGACGGGCAGCAAAGGCTAACGACAATTAAAAACTATATAGAAAACACCTTTGATATCCCACTAAAAACTATTTCTCCATTTGATAAGTTAGAAGAGGGTGATAGGGAGCATTTCCTCTCGTATCAAATTGTTGTCCGCGATATTGGGAAGGTAGATGACAGCTTAGTAAAAGAAATATTTAGAAGAATTAATTTAACGAAATTCAAATTAGAAGATATAGAAATCCACAATGCAATATATGATGGAAAATTCATACAAATAGCTAAAGAATTATCTGAAGAGATTGAGCTTGAAGAGTTTGGAGTCTTCCACGATTCAGAATTTACAAGGATGGTAGATGTTCATTTCTTTCTTCAGGTAATGTCTACTATAGAACGCGGTGGATACTATCATCGAGACAATGAATTGGAGAAATGTGTTGCTGAGTTTAATGATGAGTATCACAACTCCCACAGAACTAAATCATTAATTCTTAACTCAATTTCCATTCTTAAAGACCTTGACTTGGAACTTGATACCATTTGGTTTAGAAAATCTAATTTTTTTACACTGGTCGTTGAAATTTGTTTTGCTGACAAAATACCAGATGATTTCAAGTCAAAATTGCTTAATTTTGAGTCGCAAGTAATGACTCACAAATATGATACTGATAGTGATTACGGTACTTATTATGGTTATATGTATGCAGGGACTAATAATAGGAAGTCCAGAGTTATTAGGTCAGAGCTTTTTGGTAAATATGTGTTAAATGCTTCTAACCAGTAGCTCAACCGGACGCTGCGCGTCCTCAGCGGCGGCTGGTTTTGGTGTTTTTTTCAAAGCCAACCATGCCTTCAAGTTCAGTGCAGGCGCCGGTTAGCATTGCGTTAGATTTACAAGTTTTGGAAGGAGGTCTGGAGAAATTAATTTTCGCTGACTATCTGCGGCGGTCAAGATAAGGTGACTCTTATAAGCATACGGTGAGCACTATGATTACTGTGACTCTATGGATGCGCTCAGTTTTAAAAGAGAAATTACTAGATCTCCTTCCACCCTAATAATATGAAAGATGATTTTCTGAAAATAACTGGACATAATGAGCTGGCAAGCTTTTTGGGTCTCACATATCAGGCATTGGCTAAAATTATCTATAAAACAGATGATGCATACAAATACCATCAGTTTCAAATCCCCAAAAAGAATGGGGGGCATAGGCAAATTGCTTCTCCTGCTAAGAAGCTAAAAGCAATCCAAGTAAAATTAAAGGATGTGTTTTACGAAATTTATCCAACAAAACCTGCCGCTCACGGCTTTGCAAATAAAAAAAGCATTGTTACCAATGCTGAACAGCATTTAGATAAAAAATCTATATTTAATATAGATTTGTCCGATTTTTTTGGTTCAATCCATTTTGGAAGAATAAGAAACCTGTTTAAATCTAGCCCTTTCAATTTTAATAATACAGTTTCAACAATATTGGCCCAGATTTGCTGTTTCAATAATGCACTGCCACAAGGAGCTCCCACTTCCCCAATACTTTCAAATATGATTGCATGGAAGTTAGACTCCCAGTTACAACATTTAGCAAAGATTACCAATTGTACTTATACGCGCTATGCAGATGATATTAGTTTTTCATTTACATGTAATAAATGGCGGTTGCCAGAAGAGATAGTTATTATAAGGGATAATGAAGGAAGTCCTGGCAATGCATTAACACATATCATTGAGGACAATGGATTTAATATAAATTACGAAAAAGTTAGGCTGTGTAGTAATTTATCTAGAATGGAAGTTACAGGTTTAACCGTCAATGAATTTCCAAATGTAAGGAGGCAGTATGTAAGGCAGTTATCATCCATGCTAAACGCATGGAGAAAATATGGTTATGAGTTGGCTGAAAAAGAATTTAATGAGAAATATGACCTTAGACATAGAGCCTCTGAAAAACCAAAATCATATTTATATGTAATAAAAGGTAAGTTATCTTTTTTAAGAAGTGTTCGATCTGGGAGAGATCCATTATTCAACAAGCTAGCAGTACAATTTAATGATCTAGTAGAAGACGAGTACAAATTCAAATTACTTAAAATCACTGATCCTGAACAGAATGCTATTGATGCCTTGTGGGTAATTGAAGCTTGCTATGACGATGAAAATGGTGAGGTTGTTAGTCCTCAAGGAAGTGCGTTTCAATTAAAAGATGTTGGTATTGTTACTTGTGCGCATGTGGTGTCAGAAAGAGGAGCAATATTTAACAATCTTGAAGCATTTAAGTACTCAGACCCCACTATAAAATACAAAATCAGTGTTGATAGAATCTGCCCTCACCGAGATGTTGCAATTTGTTCCATTATAATTTCTGGAGAAATGTCTCCTCCAGAAATCTGCATTGAAAAATCTGCGAAACCTGTTGAAATGCAAGAGGATGTTAAATTACTTGGATTTCCTGCGTATGCACCGGGGCATGGTCATTTTATGGTTGACTCAAAGGTGGCTAAACTTTATGTCCAAAGTGCAGTAAATAAATTTGAAATTGATAGCCAAATTAGAGAGGGGAATAGTGGAGGCCCAATTATCAATAAAGCGTCTATGGTTACAGGTATTGCACTTGAAGGTGCAAGAAAAGAAGCGGGTAACAATGGATGCTTAATGATTTCAGAAATTGATCAAGTTATGAGTTCTGATGAATATAAAATCTAACGAATAAGGATAGATCATGTGAACGAAGCGTAGCGCAGTGAACCACGATCTCATCCGAATTGTTGCTATAGAAAATAGCTTTTTTGCAGAAGCGCCTGTGTTTTGGGCTTCCCGGTGGATTCAGCAAAATCCAAAAGCCTGGTTGGATCGGTTCGTGTTGTTGTCGATGCTTTCTCTGTCATAGTGGCATAAAGGGAACCTCGAATAATTCGTTTTTCGTCACCCCGGCGAAAGCCGGGGCCCATATAAATCAGCAAGTTATGGATTCTGGCTTCCGCCGGAATGACGATTTTTCGAGGTACCGGTATTTGTTTCTGTTTCCATTGATCCTGGGGATCCGACAGTTACGCCTTAATTTCTTCAACAGGCAAAATCTGCTTACCATGACGTACTGTAAGCGAATTCCGGGGACAGTATACTCAATCACCTCTGTCAGAATCACCCAGGAGCAATTGCCGGGCTTTTCAATGCAGTTACCGCGCCGCTCAGGTGCAAGGATGCCAATCAAGAGTTTATTCTGGATGCCCTCCGGTTTTCCGGGCATTACAGACAACATTTCCCCTCCCCTGAACAGTGGCGTAAAATCGATCCTTTCCTACCACCCAGCACCTCGCCATGAAACAAAAACTGCTCAACATGCTGCAATTGCAGGATCAGCTCAATCGCCATATCAATCCCGCCTGGTTGCAGGCAAACAACGAATGGTACCGCGCCATCTGGCTGGAGAGCGCCGAGCTTATGGAACACTATGGCTGGAAGTGGTGGAAGGCCCAGGAACACGATGTGGAGCAGATTCGCCTGGAGCTCATCGACATCTGGCACTTTGGCCTGAGCGCCGAGCTGGTCAGCCGGCAGGGCGACCATGCAGTTGCGGCAGACAACATGCTGGCGCAGCTTCAGGGCGACCAGTCCAGCGAGGCCGATTTTCGCAACAAGGTGGATCAGCTCGCCCGCTTTGCCCTGGAGCAGCAGGCACTGAATATGCCCGCCTTTCTTTCGCTGCTGGCCGATGTGGACAGCAGTTTCGATGATCTGTACCGCATCTATGTGGGCAAGAATGTACTCAACCGTTTTCGCCAGGATCACGGCTACAAGGATGGCAGCTATGTAAAAACCTGGGAAGGCAGGGAAGACAATGAACATCTGGCGGAAATCAGCGCTTCCCTGGATGCGGATGCAGCAGATTTCGCGCAGCAGATCTACTCCCGGCTTGCCGCCCGGTATCCCGGAGATTGAAAAGTTGGCAATGAATTCATCCGCACGCCCGTTGCGGCCCGTTGCGGTGCTGCTGTTGCTGCTGGCCAGCAGCTGGAGCGCCGCCGATGAGATCAGCGTCGCCGTGGCAAGCAATTTCGCCGGTACTCTGAAGGTCATCGCCGGCAATTTCGAGGCCGCAAGTGGTCACAAGGTCAGGATCAGCATCGGCTCTACCGGCAAGCACTATGCCCAGATCCACCATGGCGCTCCCTTCGATGTTTTTTTTGCCGCCGACAGCAGGCGTCCGGCGCTGCTCGAAGCAGAAGGTGCCGCCCTGCCCGGCAGCCGCTTCACCTACGCCGTGGGTCGGCTGGTGCTGTGGAGTCCGAAGCCTGGGTATGTGGACACCCAGGGCCGGATTCTCGAAACCGGGAAATTTCAACACCTGGCCATGGCCAATCCACGCCTTGCGCCTTATGGCAAGGCGGCGCAGGAAGTGTTGCAGCATCTCGGGTTGTGGAAGGCATTGAAAGGACGCGCTGTGCGGGGAGAAAACATCGCTCAGGCATTCCAGTTCGTCAAGAGCGGCAATGCCGCCCTGGGCTTTGTGGCCTGGTCACAGATCCTGCGCCCCGGCCAGCCGGTTACCGGTTCCTGGTGGGACATCCCAAATGCTCTGTATACGCCCATCGAGCAGCAGGCGGTACTGCTCAACGACTCGAAGGCTGCGCGGGCGTTTGTGCGCTTCGTGAAGACCGAGAAGTCACGGGAGCTGATCCGCAGCTTCGGTTATGACCTGCCATGAGCCTCGGTGAAGCCGACATCGCCGCACTGTTCGTCACTCTCAAGCTTGCGGGGTTGACCACCTTGATCCTGTTACTCCTCGGCACCCCCCTGGCTTGGTGGCTGGCACGCAGCAAGTGGCGTTACAAGTTCTTGCTGGAAGCGCTCATCGCCCTGCCCCTGGTGCTACCGCCAACGGTGCTGGGTTTCTATCTGCTGATTACCCTTGGTCCCAACGGGCCTCTGGGCAGCTTGTCCCAGGCGCTTGGCGGGCCGTCCCTGGCATTTACTTTTACCGGGCTGGTGATCGGCTCTGTGTTCTATTCCATGCCTTTTGTGATCCAGCCTCTGCAAAACGCCTTTGCCGCCATTGGCAACCGCCCCCTGGAAGTTGCCGCCACCCTGGGCGCTTCTCCCCTGGATCGTTTTTTCACCATCGCGGTACCCCTGGCTCGCTCGGGATTTTTGACCGCTGCCGTGCTGGGCTTTGCGCACACCATCGGCGAGTTCGGGGTGGTGCTGATGATCGGCGGCAATATTCCCGGAGAAACCCAGGTGCTGTCCATTGCCATCTACGATCATGTCGAGGCGCTGGAATACGGTCAGGCGCATTTGCTGTCTGGTGGGTTGCTGCTGCTCTCTTTCCTGATGCTGATTCTGGTGTATGCCGTCAACCGCCGCTTCTTTCTGGTGCAACGATGAGTATCCAGGCCAGGTTCCAGCTGCACCGGGGGGATTTTTCCCTGGATGTGGATCTGCACATTCCCAGCCGGGGCATCACCGCGCTGTTTGGCCCGTCCGGTTGCGGCAAAACCACCTTGCTGCGCGCCATTGCCGGCCTGGAGCGCTGCCCGGACGGCTTCCTGCAAGTAGACGATATGCAGTGGCAGCAGGGAAAAACGCTGGTTCCGCCACATCAGCGCCCTCTGGGGTATGTGTTTCAGGAAGCCAGTCTGTTTCCCCATCTGAATGTCCGGCGCAATCTGGAATATGGCCTCAAGCGCGTGGCTGTAACGAAACGCAAGATCTCTCTCGACCGGGCCATCGAGCTGCTGGGAATTGCTCCACTCCTTGCACGCAAGCCCCACAAGCTTTCCGGTGGTGAAAGGCAAAGAGTGGCCATTGCCAGGGCGCTGGCCGTCAGCCCCAGGTTGTTGTTGATGGATGAACCCCTGGCTGCCCTGGATGTGACACGCAAACAGGAGATCCTTCCGTACCTGGAGTCACTGCACCGGGAGCTGGATATTCCGGTGATCTATGTCAGCCACTCTCCCGATGAAGTCGCCCGCCTGGCGGATCATCTGGTGCTTATGGAAGCGGGAAGAGTATCTGCTTCAGGACCGATTTCGGAGATGCTGACCCGGCTGGATCTGCCCCTGGCCCAGGGCAGCGATGCGGAAGCGCTCATCGAAGCGACTGTTGCGGAACATGATGAAGCCTATCAACTCACCTATCTCGATTTCCCCGGCGGCCGTTTCACCGTTGCCCACAAGGATCTGCCCATGGGAACGAAGGTGCGGCTGCGCATCATCGCACGGGATGTGAGCATTACCCTGGAACGCCAGAGCAACACCAGCATTCTGAACATATTCCCCGCCACCGTGGATGAAATCGTTCCGGCAGGCAGCGCCCAGGTTACCGTGCGCCTGCTGGCAGGCGGGGTGCCGATACTTTCACGCATTACGCGCAAATCGGCAGCCCTGCTGGATCTGGTGCCAGGAAAGCCCGTCTATGCCCAGGCGAAAAGCGTGGCGCTGCTGGCTTGACGCTCTATATATGATCCCATTCCTTCCTCCTTCGGGCGCCGTTTTTATTTCGGGGCTGAAAATTTCTGGAGTTTTTCCAGCAACATCGGCACATCATCCTGAATCAAGCTCCAGATCGTTGCATTGTCAATACCGAGATAGGCGTGAATCAAGCGGTTTCTCAATGCGATTATCAACCGCCAAGGAATGTCATCATGGGCGGCTCGAATATCATTGGGGATATGAGTGGCCGCTTCACCAATTAGTTCCAGATTGCGCAGCACGGCATCGTAAGTGACATTCGATGCAATAAACTGCCTGTATTCCATCCCGTCGGTGTATGCCAATACCTTTTCAGCAAATCCACGCATGTCTTCGACATAGAAGAACCATTCACGTACAGGCCTTCCAGTATCAGACATGAATCGCTTCACGTTCGATGAAGGGGCGAAGTTCCGGACGCAGTGCTGTGTCAGTGACTAGATCCACAGGGCAACCAAGCAGATCTTCAAGATAAAATTGCAAGCCGAAATATCGTGCTGAAGTGGCTAATCCATCAAATGACACCAGAATATCCACGTCACTATCGACCCTGGCGCCATTCCTTGCTATGGAACCGAACAGGGCCAGGTTGACCACGTCAAATTGGCGCACCATTTCCGGTTTGTAGGTTTCCAGCAGATGCAGGACCTGATCTCGTTTTGGCGCTTTTTTTATCTGGTTCATAGCGTTGATAATAGCAAACAAAGGCAGACGATTCAGAACCATAAGGTCAGAATTTCTTTGTTCTCCTGTACAATGCTCAGGCTGGATCAGCGGGCAGCGCACCCATACTGCTGCGCACTACCAGAAAATCGGCAGCCCTGCTGAACCTGAAGCCGGGAAAGCCTGTCTATGCCCAGGCGAAAAGCGTGGCGCTGCTGGCATAGCTGCCTGTCTACACCTGCCTGCGCACTTCCAGCACGTCCGGGATCTGCGCCAGTTTCTCCAGCACCCGGCTGAGCTGAGTCATGTCCGCCACTTCTGTGGTAAAGCGCATACTGGCTTTTTCCTTTTTCCGGTCGGTATGGGTTTTTACTCCCAGCACATCCACTTCTTCATTGGAAAATACGGAGCTGATATCACGCAGCAAGCCCTTTCGGTCGTGGGCATAAACCTGTATATCCGCCAGAAAAGTACCCTGAGACTGGTCTTTACCCCAGGTCACGGGTAGCAGCCGTTCCGCCTGATCCTGGCGGAGCCTTTTGACCACGGAGCAGTCTTCCCGGTGTATGGTCATACCCCGGCCCCGGGTAATGTATCCGACAATGGGATCATAAGGCACCGGCTTGCAGCAGCGGGCAGTATGGGTCATGAGGTCATCGACGCCCTGCACCACCACCTGGCTGCCCTTGCCCGCGTGACGGCTGATGCGCCGTTCCGCCTTGGTGACAATCTCCTCGTCGTCATCCCTGGCTGTGCTTCCCACTTGCAGGTTGGCGATCTGGATGGCAGATACTTCACCCCGGCCAATTGCGGCATAGAGGTCGTCCACGGCCTTGAAATTGTATTTTGGCAACAATTGCTCGAGATCGGGCTTTTCCACTCCGAGGCGGCTGGCTTCCCTGTCCAGGCTGGCTTTACCAAGGCTTACATGCTGGTCATAGTTCTGCCGCTTGAACCATTGGCGTATGCGGTTGCGCGCCCTCGAGGTCACTACATAGCCTGAACTGAAATTGAGCCAATCCAGGCTGGGACCGCCTTCCTTGACCGTAATCACCTCTACGGTCTGGCCGCTTTCCAGGGGCTGGGTAAGGGAGATCATCTTGCCATCCACCCTGGCGCCGCGGCATCTGTGCCCCACGGAGCTGTGGATGGCGTAGGCAAAATCCACTGCCGTGGCGCCCCGGGGCAGTTCCACCACCCTGCCGTCCGGGGTGAGCACATAGATGCGCCGGGCTTCGAATTCTGCATTGGAATGTTCAGAACCGGAATCGCCCTCACCCGGCTGTTCCAGCCAGGCGCGCATCCATTCGATACGGCGCTCCAGCTCTGCATCGCCCTTGCCATCCTCCTTGTAGCGCCAGTGCGCGGCCACACCACATTCGGCATGTTCATGCATTTCCCTGGTGCGAATCTGCACTTCCAGGGGCTTGCCATCATCACCGATCACCGCCGTATGCAGGGAGCGGTAGCCATTGGCCTTGGGGTGGGCAATGTAGTCATCGAATTCCCCGGGAACAGGCCGCCAGGAGCCATGTACCATGCCCAGCACCTCATAACACTGGGCAACGCTGTCCACCAGCACCCTGAGCGCCCGCACATCAAAAATCTGATCGAAGTCCACGCTTTTGCGCTGCATCTTTCTCCAGATGCTGTAGATATGTTTGGGACGACCGGAAATCTCCGCCGCTATGCCATGCTGTGCGCACTGTTCCTGCAAACGCTCGATCACCTGCTCGATAAACTGCTCGCGCTCTTCCCTTTTTTCCTCCAGCGCATCGGCGATCTGCCGGTACACTTCCCCATGCAACACCCGCAGGGAAAGATCCTCCAGCTCCCACTTGATCTGCCATATGCCCAGGCGATTTGCCAGGGGTGCATGAATACGCTGGGTAATGTCTGCGATACGTTGTTGGTCTTCCGCTTCCAGGCTGCCCAGCACCCGCATCAACTGCAGGCGTTTTGCCAGTACCACCAGCACCACCCGCACATCATCGGCCAGGCCCAGCAGCATGCGGCGCAGATTTTCGCTTTGTCTGTCGCTGGTATCCGTACTGCCGGTAACCGCCACGGTGCGGATGCGCACCAGATCACGGATCATGGTTTGCACCCGTTCCCCAAACGGCTCGGCAAGCTCCAGCTCGGTATCGGGAAGGTCAGAGAGCAAGGCAACGACCAGGGTTTCCGTATCCAGACCCAGCTGATCGAGAATATCAGCCGTCTGCACCAGCGCCAGCCGATGCTGCATGCCGCCGAAGGCGGGTTCTTCATCATGCACCTGATGAACGATATCCAGCGCCCGGGAAAGTTGGTGGATCTCTTCCTGGCTACGCTGCCCGGCTAGCGCCGCGAGCCAGGCGGCAATGTGTTCCTGATCCAGATTACCCGCCTCAGGAAGATGGGAAACAGTGCTTACCACCGGCTTTGACTTGCCCCGGCAGGCGCTTGCAGACAATCAGTCCAGCACATGGCTTACCAGCCCGTCTGCCAGCTTGGGTTCAAACCAGGTGGATTTGGGGGGCATGACTTCCCCGGCATCCGCTACCGCCATCAGCGCTTCCATGGTGGTGGGATACAGTGAGAAAGCTACCTGCCAGTCACCAGAGTCCACACGCTTTTCCAGCTCACCCAGGCCACGAATACCACCGACGAAATCGATGCGGTTGTCGGTACGGGGATCTTCTATGCCCAGCAAGGGGGCAATCAGGTTGTTTTGCAGCAGGCTTACATCCAGGCGCGCCACAGGATCGTCCTGGGGGACAAGCTCGGGCTTGATGCTGAGCCTGTACCACTGCCCACCCAGGTACATGCCATATTCGCCGCCGCGTGCGGGCTTGACCGGCTTGTCTGAAGCTTCCAGGGTAAAAGCCGCGCTGATCTGCGCCACGAATGTTTCCGGCGACAGGCCATTGAGATCCTTCACCACCCGGTTGTAGTCCAGAATCTGCATCTGGTCGTGGGGAAAGATGACGCTGAGGCAATAATTGTAGCTTTCATCGCCGCTATGGGCGGGATTGGCCGCCTTGCGTGTAGCTGCTACCCGCGAAGCGGCAGCAGAACGATGATGGCCATCGGCCACATAGAGGGCGTCCAGGGCATCGAAGGCATGTGTAAGAGTCTTGACTGTATCTTCATCAGACAGCACCCATAGCTCATGACGCACGCCATCCGCCGCCGTCACATCCATGTCCGGAGCGCCCCTGGTGGTTTGCGCCAGAATGTTGTCAATGCTTTGCGTGGCCGGGTAGACCAGAAACACCGGGCCGGTCTGGGCATTCAGGGTGTCGATGTTGCGCACCCGGTCATCTTCTTTTACCGGGCGGGTGAACTCATGTTTCTTGATGCGATCCTGATCGTAGGCCTCTACAGAGGCCACGGCCATGAGGCCGGTCTGTACATGATCGCCCATGGTGAGGCGATAAACGTAATAGGCGGGCTTGCCTTCACGAACCAGTACGCCCTGCTCCACCATGTGATCCAGGTTTTCGCGACCCTTGGCGTAAACCTCTGGTGCGTAGGGATCAGTGCCCTGTGGCAGATCCACTTCCGGACGGGAGATATGCAGAAAGCTCCAGGGACGGCCTTCCACCATGGCGCGTGCTTCCGCCTCGTTCATCACATCATAAGGAGGGGCGACGACATCATCGGTGCGGCCGGCAACGGGGCGCAGGCCGGTAAAAGCTTTGATCAGGGACATGGGAAGACACTCGCTGGAAAGAAAGAACAGGAAACAATTGTTTCAAAAACCATGGGGAAATGCTATTCCCGCTCTTCGATCCAGTGCATCTGAATCGCTTCCAGAATTTTTTCGCCGGTTTTTTCCGGGTCGTCTGCAAAATCCGGCAAGGCCACCACCCAATTGCGCAAATCCACGAAGTTGACCTTCAGTGGATCCACGTCAGGATGCGCTTCATCCAACTCGATGGCAATATCCAGTACGTCTGTCCAGCGCAGGCCCATTAGTGATTCTCCGATACCTGGTTGATGGTGTATTTGGGGATTTCGACCACCAGATCCTTGTCTTTCACTTCCGCCTGGCAGCTCAGGCGCGACTCCGGCTCCAGGCCCCAGGCCTTGTCCAGCAGGTCTTCTTCGTCCTCGCTGGCTTCGCTGAGGGATTCGAAACCTTCACGCACGATGACATGACAGGTGGTGCAGGCGCAGGATTTCTCGCAGGCATGCTCGATTTCGATGCCGTGTTCCAGGGCAGCATCGCAAATGGTGGTACCTGGTTTGGCTTCAACAACTGCTCCTTCGGGGCAGATTTCCTGGTGAGGAAGAAAGATGATCCTGGGCATGATATTCCTGGTTACTCGAATTCGTTGATATTGTGGCCGGCCATGGCTTCCTGAATACCGGCGTTCATGCGCCGTTCCACATAGAACTCGCATACCTGTTCCACATGTTTTGCCTGGGCATCAATCGCATCGGCATCACCGGCGGCGATGGCATCCCTCAATTGCTGCAATGCGGCATCTACCCGCTGGCGTTCTTCGGCGTCCAGCAGGCTTTTGCCATCTTTGGCCAGAGCCGCCTGCAATGCTTCCACCACGCGCATGCCCTCTACTCTGGCTTCGGCCAACTTGCGCTCTTCCAGGTCTTCTTCCGCATGTTCAAAAGATGCCCGCAACATGCCGGTGAT
>JAJRUY010000244.1 GCA_024277555.1 Gammaproteobacteria bacterium
AGATGGTGAAGGAGGAACAGTCCATGCTCTCCATTACCGGCGGCATGGCCTGGCCCCTGGGCAACGTGCTTACCGTCGCCGGCCCCAGCCTGACAGTGGCCTTTGGCATCTACAAGCCTGGAAGCGATGCCAAACAGAATGTCGATAACATTCAGGCACTCATCGATACGGTAGCACAAACCGGCGTGACCGAAGAACGCCTGCAGGCGGTAAAGACCAAGATGATCGCCGATTTCTACAAGGAGCTTGCCCACAATCTCAACCGCGCCGACTATCTGGCCATCTCCCAGCTGATCCACGGTGATGCAGACCTGGTCAACCGTTACCCAGACCTGATCAACAAGGTCAGCACCAGAGACATCCAGCGCGCCGCAGCCAAATATCTCACCATTGCCAATCGTAGCTGGATCGACCGCCAGATTGCACCGCAGCATCAGGAGAAGAAGTAATGAAACATGCGTGGATCATCACTACCCTGCTCTGCCTTTCTCTGCTGGCGGCAGGCGGCCCCTTGCAGGCGAAAAAAGAAAACACTGCCATCAAAGGCCTGCCAAATTACGCTCCCGACAAGCCCCTGGTGCTGCCCGATGTAGTGGAAAAACGCCTCGCCAACGGCCTTACCCTGTGGCTCATCGAACGCCCCGGACTTCCCCTGGTGTCCATGTATCTGGCGGCAAAGGCCGGAGAAGCCTCAGATCCCGAACACCTCAAGGGCCTGAGCAATGTGCTGTCGGCAACCATCGGCTCAGGCACCAGCCAACGCAGCTCACGGCAGATTGCCGAACAGTTGCAGGCTCTGGGTGCCGAGATCAATGTCGGCATTGGCAAGGACATTTCCTACATCGGCATTAACGGCTTGTCCACTGGAGCAGATGCATTGCTGGAAATACTGGCGGATACCGCCCGCAACGCCAGCTTTCCCGAAGATGAAGTAAAGCTGGCGGTAGAAAACGAGCTGCAATCCATCGTTGCCAGCAAATCCCAGCCTGCCTATGATCTCAACCAGGTCTTTTACCGCCAGCTGTTTGGCGAACACCCCTACGCTTTCGTCAACCCCGATCCAAAAATCATCGGCAAAATTAGCCGGTTCGACCTGCACCAGGCCTATAAGCAGCGCTTTCAGCCTGAGCAGTCGATTCTAGTCCTGGTAGGCAATCTCTCCACCAGGCAGATGGCAACCCTGGCGGACAAGCATTTTGGCGCATGGAAGAGTCAGGATCAGAAGCCTGCTGATATCCCGCTCGCCCCTGAAACAACCCGACCTGCACTATTGCTGGTGGATCGCCCGAACTCTGTACAGTCCACCATCTATGTCGGCCGCCCCATGCCGGCGGCAGGCAACGCGGACGAGTTTTCCCTGAAAGTCGCCAACACCATACTGGGTGGCGCTTTCGGCAGCCGCCTGACCATGAATATCCGGGAAGACAAGGGCTACACCTATTCTCCCCGTACTTCTGTCACCAGCTGGGCCAAGGGCGGCCTGTTCCGCGCCAGCGCCTCAGTGCGCAATGAGGTTACTGCTGCCACTCTGGTGGAAATTTTCTATGAGCAGGACAGGCTGGCCACTACATTGCCTGAAAATGAGGAACTGGTTCGCGCCCAGCGTTACCTGAAAGGACGCTTTTTGCTGGCAAATGAAACTTCCTCCGCATTGGCGGCCACGCTGATCAGCTACTGGATCGACGGCAAAACCCCTGCGGATCTGGCCAAGTATGTACCAGGAATCGAGAACGTCAGCAAACAGGATATCCAGCGCATGGGACGCAAGTATTTTGCTTCCCGCAAGCAGACAGTGGCAATCAGCGGCGATGCAAAAACCATTGCGGACGAGTTGTCCCTGTTTGGCGAAGTCAAGCTGGTTCGCCCCTGAACATGACCCGGATCGCCTATCCCATACGCAGCAGCCTGTATCTGAACATTACAGACCGCTGTACCCTGGAATGCCAATTCTGCCCCAAGCATACTGAACAGGGGCCTGTGGTGCATGATTTTGACCTGAGCCTGAGCCATCGCCCCGAGATAGAGGAAATCATCAACTCCATTGGCAATCCGGCAGACTATGAGGAAGTAGTATTCTGCGGCTTCGGCGAGCCCACCTTGCGCTTCAAGGTGCTGCTGGAGATCGCCCGCTGGATCAAGGCGCACGGAGGAGCCGTCCGGGTCAACACCGACGGCCTGGCCAATCTGGTGAACAAGCGCAATGTGCTACCGGAAATGCAGGGGCTGGTAGACAGCCTGTCCGTATCCATGAACGCTCATAACCCGGAGCTCTATGCGCGACACTGCCAGCCCGCCCTTCCCGGTTCCTGGGAAGCCATGCTGGCGTTTCTTGAAGAAGCCCCCAAATACATACCCCGGGTTACTGCCACCGCCATCGATGGCATGGATGGTGTGGACATCAAGGCCTGTGAAAAGCTGGCGGCACAATTAGGCGTGGAATTCCGGCGCCGCAAACTGGACAAGGTAGGATGAGCAGCCCATTTGACTTGACCAATGACAGCGCCTACCAACAGTGGCGTGCAGAAAAGCTGCGGGGCTACCCATCTTCCCTGGAGCAACTGGTGGTGGAAATCGACGACCCACGCAAACTCACCACGGCGCAACACAGCAAACTGGCTGCCATTCTGAAGAAAACCAACATGGCCATCTACGCCGGCAAAACCAGCGACGATCCCGACAAGGAAATCCTGCGCCAGCTGGGACTGCAGTTCGGGCTGAAGCAACTGGATCACAACATGTGCGCCGATGGCGACGCCATTTCCTCCCTGGAGATGACAGATACCGAACCTCGCAGCGGCTACATTCCCTACACCAATCGCCCCATCGCCTGGCATACCGACGGCTATTACAATCATCTGGACAAACAGATCCACGCTCTGCTGTTGCATTGCGTACGCCCGGCGGCGCAAGGCGGCATGAACCAGCTACTGGATCACGAGATCGCATACATCATGCTCCGGGATAAAAACCCCGACTACATCCGCGCCTTCGAACATCCCGGGGCCATGAGCATTCCACCCAATGTCGTCGATGGCAAGGAACTGCGCGGCTGGTCCCGGGGGCCGGTGTTCCTGCTGCAGGCAGACGGCAACCTGCACATGCGCTACACCCACCGCAAACGCAATATCAGCTGGAGGGATGATGAGCTGACCCGTGAAGCCGTGCACTTTCTAGGCAAAATCATGGATACAGACAACCCCTACTATATGGAAGGAACGCTGGATGCCGGACAAGGACTGATCTGCAACAACGTCCTGCACACCCGCACCGGATTCGAGGAAAACAGCCAGCGGCTACTGTACCGGGGCCGGTATTTCGACCGCATTTGCGTATAGGAACATCCGATATTTCTGCAAAAAAACCGGCCACAGGGAAGCACTTTATAGAATGTCATAATAAACCCACAATTATTGACCTTAATCAAACCCATTCCCCTGGTTTTCCTGTGTAATTGCTGCCGTATTCAAGCGATCAGGCAGGAAATGTGTTTGGAGCGGATGACGCAAACATCAAGATAGATCGAAGGCAGTTATTGCGGGGGCAGCTTCGCAACCAATTGGCACCAATGCGCCCGCCATGGGCGCAAACTGAAACCAGCTTTGTGGAGCTATGCAGCCGCTGTGATGACTGTATAAAAGCTTGTGAAACCCGGGTTCTGTTTCGGGGTTCTGGCGGCTTTCCCGAAATCAGCTTTCAATCTGCTGGCTGTGATTTTTGCGGCGACTGCCTGCAAGCCTGCACCACCAGCGCCCTGCAATCCCCCGTACCCGCCCCTTCTCTCGCCTGGCATCACCGCGCCACTATAAATAATCAGTGCCTGTCCCTGAACGGCATTGTCTGTCGCTCCTGCACCGAAGCCTGCGATACCGATGCCATCCAGTTCAAACTGCAAACAGGCGGCAAAGCCACTCCCTTACTGAACCAGGAACTTTGCAATGGCTGCGGAGAATGCCTGGCCGTGTGCCCAAACCATTCCATTTCACTTGAGATTCCGGAGGCCCAATAGCCCTATGGAAAACAATAACACCATGAATATATGCAGTTGCATCATCCATGCCAGACCAGAAAACGGCCCTGCTGTGGAAGCACTGCTAAACAGCATCCCCGGTGTAGAAGTTCACGGGGGCGTGGAAGAAGGAAAACTAATCGTCACAGTGGAAGACAGTGAAAATAGCACTGCTGGCGATACCATGATGACTTTCAACTCACTGGAAGGTGTAGTGAGTGCAACTTTGATATACCACTACGGTGGGGATGATCTTAACGAGGAGGTAATCCGTGAGTTTAACTAGACGAGATTTTATCAAAAGCAACGCCGTTGCAGCCGCTGCAGCAACTGCAGGCGTCACTCTTTCAGCGACCAAGACAGCACTGGCCGGAACAGACAAAGATGGCGTGCGTTGGGACAAGGCCGCCTGCCGTTACTGCGGTACAGGTTGCAGTGTTCTTGTTGGCACCAAAGGTGGCAAGGTAGTTGCCAGCCAGGGCGACCCGGATTCGCCGGTAAACAAGGGCTTGAACTGCATCAAGGGCTATTTTCTGCCCGCCATACTGTATGGTGAGGATCGGTTGACCAAACCCCTGCTGCGCAAAAAGAACGGCAAATTTGACAAGAACGGCAAGTTCGAGGAGGTTTCCTGGGACGAAGCATTCAAGATTATGGCCGATAAATTTGTATCCGCCCGCAAGAACAAGGGTCCCAAGGCAATCGGTATGTTCGGTTCCGGACAGTGGACCGTATGGGAAGGCTATGCAGCCTCGAAGCTGATGAAAGCCGGTTTCCGCTCCAACAGCCTGGAACCCAATGCACGCCACTGCATGGCTTCTGCCGTTGGCGCTTTTATGCGTGGCTTTGGCATCGATGAACCCATGGGCTGCTACGATGACCTAGAGCATGCCGACGTGTTCGTACTCTGGGGTGCAAACATGGCGGAAATGCACCCGATTCTGTGGTCCCGGCTCACCGACACCCGGCTCACCAAACCCGGCTGCGAAGTGCATGTCCTGTCCACTTTCAGGCACCGTTCCTTTGAGTTGTCTGACAATGACATGATATTCCATCCCCAGACGGATCTGGCAATCCTGAACTATATCGCCAACTACATCATTCAGAACAAGGCGTACAACAAGGACTTCATCAACAAGCATGTCAACTTCACCAAGACACCCACCGATATTGGCTATGGTTTGCGCGCTAACGATCCCCGCGAGAAGAAAGCCAAAAACCGCGCCAAGGGCAAGCTGACAAAAATCAGCTTTGAAGAATACGCAAAGTCCGTCGCACCCTATACACTGGAGCACGCATCCAAGCTCTCCGGCGTACCCAAGGACAAGCTGGAACGCCTTGCCAAAGTCTACGCAGATCCCAACAAAAAGGTGGCCTCCTACTGGACCATGGGCTTCAACCAGCATACCCGCGGTGTTTGGGTCAATGGCCTGCTGTACAATGTGCACCTGCTGATGGGCAAGATTTCCGAACCTGGCAACAGCCCGTTTTCCCTCACCGGCCAACCCTCGGCCTGTGGCACCGCCCGCGAGGTAGGCACCTTCACCCATCGCCTGCCCGCTGATCTGGTTGTAAAAAAAGATGCGCACTGCAAATTTGCAGAGAAAGTGTGGCAACTGCCGGAAGGCACCATTCCCCGCGCCAAGGATCCCAAGCTGGGCAAAACCCTGATTCACGCCGTCGCCATGCACCGGGCGCTCAAGGACGGTAAGATGAACTGCTTCTGGGTCATGTGCAACAACAACATGCAGGCAGCAGCCAACTTCAATGATGAAAGCTATCCCGGCTGGCGCAGGGCGGAAAACTTCGTTGTGGTGTCTGACCCCTACCCCACGGTTTCCGCTCAGGCAGCCGACCTGATTCTGCCCACCGCCATGTGGGTCGAGAAGGAAGGTGCCTACGGCAATGCCGAACGCCGCACCCAGTTCTGGCGCCAGCAGACCAAGGCACCAGGCGATTCAAAATCTGACGTATGGCAGCTCATGGAGTTCTCCAAATACATCAAGGTCGAAGATGTATGGGACGAGGAACTCCTGGCCAAGAAACCGGAATACAAGGGCAAGACCCTGTATGACATCCTCTACGCAAACGGTGTGGTCAACAAATTCCCCTACGACGGCAAGATCACCGATGACCGGGGCAACGAGTATGAAAACCACGAGTCTGCCGACTTCGGCTTCTATGTGCAGAAAGGACTGTTCGAGGAATACCGGCTGTTCAACTCCGTAGGAAACTTCCCCAAGAAAGGCCACGAAATGGCCGAATTCGATGCCTACCACAAGGCCCGCGGCCTGCGCTGGCCCGTGATCGATGGCAAGGAAACCCTGTGGCGTTTCCGGGAAGGTTATGATCCACATGTCCCCAAAGGATCAGATGTTCAGTTCTATGGCAAGAAGGACGGCAGGGCCAATATCATTACCGCACCTTATGAACCACCTGCGGAAATCCCTGACAAGGAATATCCGCTGTGGTTGTGTACGGGACGTGTACTGGAGCATTGGCACTCCGGCTCCATGACCCGCCGGGTTCCAGAGCTGTATCGTGCCGTGCCTGATGCTGTTGTGTTCATGCACAAGAAAGACGCCAAAAAGTTCAAACTGCGTAACGGGCGTATGGCCAAAATCTCTTCCCGCCGGGGAACCATTACCTGCAAGGTGGAGACACGCGGCCGTAACCATCCGCCAGAAGGTCTGATTTACATACCCTGGTTTGATACCGGACGCCTGGTCAACAAGCTCACGCTTGATGCCACTGATCCCCTCTCCAAAGAGACGGATTACAAAAAGTGTGCGGTGAAAATCACCAAGGCATAGCGGTTTGCAGCCCGCCTTCAGGGGCGGGCTGCATTGCTGAACTGGACTGTGACAATGGCTAAACCGGACAAGAGCAACACAGGCATCAACCGGCGTCAGTTTTTCACTGTGGCGCTGAAAACCGCCTGTAGTGTGAGCCTGATGGGCATTGGCCTGGGTTTTTATACCCAGCGTGCCAACGCGCTGCCACCTTTGGCAATCAGGCCTCCGGGTGCATTGCCGGAAGACGATTTCCTCGGAGCCTGTATCCGTTGCGGGCTGTGTGTCAGGGATTGTCCTTTCGACATCCTGTTTCTCGGCCAGCTGGGTGATGACATCCCTTCCGGGTCACCGTACTTCATCGCCCGCACCGGGCCTTGTGAAATGTGCGAAGACATACCCTGTGTGGAAGCTTGCCCGACCAACGCCCTGGATCACTCCCTGACCGACATTGAAAAGGCCCGCATGGGGCTGGCCGTTCTCATCGACCAGGAAAACTGTATCGCCTTCCAGGGACTGCGCTGTGAAGTCTGCTTCAATGTCTGCCCTATCCGGGGCAAGGCAATCACCGTAAAAATGCAGCCCAATGTCCGTTCTGGCAAACATGCCCTGTTTATCCCCATTGTGCATTCCGATGCTTGCACAGGATGCGGGCTGTGTGAAAAAGCCTGCATTCTGGAAAAAGCGGCCATCAAGGTCTTGCCACTGGATCTTGCGAAAGGGGAACTGGGCAGCCACTACCGTTTCGGCTGGAAGGAGAAACAAAAGGCCGGGGGGTCGCTGGTAACACCAGATGTCGAGCACCAGTACAACTTGCCTGAAGGGGTGCGTTACGAGCTCCAGGGTGAAGGGCTGATTCTCGACAGCAAAGCGGACAGCCCGCCACCTCTTTCACCATTTTCCAGCAATCCGCTGGATACGCTTAACCGCAAGCCGGAGGGCGAATAATGGCCAACATGCCACAAGATGCCGGCATAGAAGCCATCCGGGCCAAAGGCTGGGTGAATGCGCACAAATGGCTGCTCCTCAGGCGCGCCAGCCAGCTGGGCATTCTGTCGATCTTTGTTGCCGGCCCCTGGTTCGGGCTGTGGATCATCAAAGGCAATCTGGCATCCAGCCTGGTTCTGGATATCCTGCCGTTGACCGATCCGTACATCCTGCTACAGGCAATGGTATCCGGGGTTACGCCGGAAACCGCTGCCTTTGTCGGCGCAGCCATTGTTCTGCTTTTCTATGTTCTGGTGGGCGGACGTGTCTATTGTTCCTGGGTCTGTCCGGTAAACATGGTAACGGATGCAGCCGGCTGGCTGCGGCGCACACTCAGGATACACGGCAGCTCCTATGCATCACGCAGCACCCGTTATTGGATACTGGGGTTGACACTCGTTCTTCCTGCAATTACGGGCGGAATCGTATGGGAGCTGGTTAATCCGGTATCCATCCTGTTCCGGGGCATTGTATTCAGTATGGGGCTGGCATGGGTATTGATCCTGGCAATTTTCCTGTTCGACCTGCTGGTCTCGAGAGAGGGCTGGTGTGGCCACTATTGCCCGGTAGGCGCATTTTACAGCCTGTTGTCCAATCATGCAGTGCTCAGGGTTTCTGCAACAAACCGCGAAGCCTGTGATGACTGCATGGATTGTTTCAGTGTCTGCCCGGAACCCCAGGTAATCAAGCCAGCGTTGAAAGGCGCTGCCCAGGGTATTGGGCCGATCATCATGGCAAACCAGTGCACCAACTGCGGACGCTGTATCGATGTATGTGCAGTGGACGTGTTCCAGTTCAACAACCGTTATTCCAATCGATCCAAAAGCGGCATCCAACCCGCAAAAGATTATTCCAAACATACAGTTTAATTTGAGTTGATGGAGATTAAGATGAAAAAGATTATCCAAATAAGCCTGGCAGCCTTTGGCCTGTTACTGATCACTGGCAATACCGTCACCGCCAAAGAAGATATCGCCTCCCTTCGCGGCACCACAGACCTTAGCGGCCCCTCGCTGAAAGCGGTCAAGCAAAAGGTGATCTCCCAGGAAGGCGGTTTCGAGCGCTCCTACAAGCAACAGCCCCCCATGGTTCCCCACAAGGTGGACAAGTACAAGATCACCCTGAAAAACAATGGCTGTATGAAATGCCACAGCAAAAAGAATTACAAGAAGGAAAAGTCCCCAATGGTAGGAGAAAGCCACTTCCTCAGCCGCGATGGCAAAAAGCTGCAAAAGGTCTCTTCACGCCGTTACTTCTGCGACCAGTGCCATGCGATTCAGATCGATGCCAAACCACTGGTCAAGAACGAGTTTGATGGCTTGAAGTAATCACCATGAGACCTCCCAAGGGGGAGGTCTCCATACTACCTATCACCAATCGGGACAAATCAATTATGACTAGTGGGCAAAAGAAAGGCACATTCTCTGTACTTATCATTGGAATCATTCTTGGTATCATTTTATGGGGCAGCTTCAACTGGGCGATGGCAATTACCAATACAGAAGAATTCTGTATTTCCTGCCATGAGATGCGGGACACTCCCTTCGAAGAGCTGCAGGATACCATCCACTACACCAACCGCACCGGCGTGCGAGCCACCTGCCCCGACTGCCATGTGCCGAAAGAGTGGATCCATAAGGTAGTACGTAAAATTCAGGCATCCAGAGAGCTCTATCACCATTTCATCACCGGAGACATAGATACGCCTGAAAAATATGAGGCCAAGCGCCTTCATCTGGCACAAAACGTCTGGAGAACCATGAAAAACACGGATTCCAGAGAATGTCGCAACTGTCATGATATCGAATCCATGGACTTCGAACGCCAGGAAACCCGTAGCGCCGACCGGCATGAAGAGGCCATCGATAAAGGCTACACCTGTATCGATTGTCACAAGGGTATCGCTCACGCCCTGCCGGAAGGATATGATCCGGGTGAAGATGCCCCGGGTGGGGGAAACGAAGGATAGGAGCCCACCAGTTCAGACAAAAAAAGGCGACCTGCACTGGCAGGTCGCCTTTTCTATTGGCCCGGCAAAAATAATCTTACCTGCCAGAGATGGACAAAACAACTGAAGCCAGCCGGGTACAGTGATACCATTAAACACCACATGCTGAAAAGACCCATCTCATCATAATCCACGCTGTTGAGATGGGCAGGTCAAAACATGATATCTAAAGCCATCCGCCCTTCCCTGATCAAGTATTGCCATGGAAAACAACCCCTGCAACAATAAATCAAAACCCTCAGCCAATGGCCTGATACCAAACTTTATCCTGACTTCACTGGGATTCCTGTTCGTTGCCCTTGGCGCCATCGGATTGCTGCTGCCGGTAATGCCGACAACCCCTTTCCTTCTGGTGGCCGCAGCCTGCTTCGCCAATTCCTCTCCCCGCTTTCATAGCTGGCTCCTGAACATGCGTGTATTTGGGCCATTGATCAGGAACTGGCGAGAAACCAGAAGCATCCCCAAAAAAGCAAAACTGCTGGCAATCATCACCATCGTTCTGGTGGGCGGCTCATCCATCGCCTTTTTTGTCGAAGCAACTCTCCTGAAGATTCTCATCGCCGCAATATTGTTATTGCATATTGTTTTTATCGCCAACATCAAAAACACCGAGCTGCTGGCAAAAGAAGAAAGTTAGCAGAAAACCATCTCTTCACCATGGAATACAGGTTCACAACACCCCTCTTTCCTGAGCTGGAAGTACGAATCATTACTATTTACATTACAATATCTTTTCGTTATTATTCCCTTACCGTTTTCCAACCAGACCTGTCCAAACTACCAATATGAATGTGCA
>JAJRUY010000245.1 GCA_024277555.1 Gammaproteobacteria bacterium
GGAATCGGCATGCTCGGTGCGGCTGTCATTGCTGGCGAGGCCGGGAAAAGCTGGGATGTCCTGCGCCATAAAACCGAAGGTTTGCAGCTGCAGCAAGCAGGTGATTTGCATACATGGCTGGATGGCTGGATTAAAACCTATTATCAGCCCCTGTTGCATGCCAACGATGTGCATCAAGCCTTCGCGTTGCTGGCGATGTTTCGCATCCTCTGTGTTACCCGCAGTGGCTCCCAGGGTGCAGAGCAGGTCAATGTGTATATAGAAGAGCAGTTGCGTCATGCCGGCCTGGTGCGTACAGATGGAAAATGGTATCCCGGCTGCCCGGTAATGGTTACGCGCAACCACTATGAACTGGATTTGTTCAATGGAGATACGGGCCTGCTTATGCAGTACCACGGAAAGCTTCGGGCGGTTTTTGCCAAAGGAGATGAATTACGCTATCTCAGCCCGTCCCGTCTCTCATCTTTGGAAACCGTTTATGCCATGACCGTGCACAAAACCCAGGGCTCTGAGTTTGAGCAGGTGGCATTGATGCTTCCAGAAAAAGATCAGCCCCTGACTTCCAGGGAACTGCTGTACACAGGGATCACCCGTGCAAAAAAGGCCTTGATGATCCGGGCCAGTGAAGAAATCTGGAAAAAAGCGGTGCAGCGCAGTGTAAACCGCTATTCGGGCTTGCCGGAGCGCCTTTGATCCTGCACCGTGATGGTGATTTTTTCTGATATCAAGGGTGGTTCCAAGGGCTCGTGGGTTTCATCGCCCAGCAGCAATTGCAATGTGTGTTTTCCGGGGGGAAGGGTCAATACGGTTTCTGTTTCCCCCGCATCGAAATGTATATAGTTTTTGTTGTGAGGCAGAGGTTCATCCATCACAGGATTACCGGGATGATTGACAAGCAGATGGTGATGGCCGGCAGTGTGCCGTCGTTTGTCTGTGGTTCCGGCGGGTACAATGCCGTAACCTTCGATGCCGAATTTGACTTTGTAGGAAGTGCTGATGGTATCGCCATCTTTCAGGTTCTTGAAAAAGACTCTTGCATCCTCTCCGGGGGAATTGGCGTGGGCGCCTGTTGCAAGGAGTAATGCCGGAAGCAGAATTGTTGTTTTCAGTTTGTTCATTGTTTCACTCCGCGCCTCAATCCGGGTGTTCTGAAAAAAAGCGGACTCCGAAGAGTCCGAATACTTTGCCAGACGGAGGTTGTTGTTATTCAGAAGAATTATTTTTCTGCAATTCCAGCAGTTCCTGTAGCAGGGCTTCGATTTTTGCCAGGCGTTGCTCCATGGCCGCCATGTGCCTGTCCATCATTTCTTGCTTCTGCTTCATTGTTTCCGGGTTCATCATGCCCATTCTGGCCTCTTGCCCGGATATTCCACCAGGACACTGAAATAACAACATAAGATGCTGTTTTTATTAACCATTACATCTATGTTAGAAAGGTGCAATATGTTGCCGGGTGTTTGTTAAGTCCGCTCTTGCACCGATTTTGTTGCCCAGAGACGATATTTCTTCACTCATCAATAGCTTGGGCTATTGATTCGATCAGAAATTCGCCTCTGAACAACAATCTCGGCACAATCATCGGACTTCCAGGTGAAACATCCGGGCTTGCGTCATGGCACCTTTCATCATTTGCTTGTTGTCGTGATTCATGCTCATGTTGGTGCCTGCAATTGCCGGAATGGAAATGGCTGCGGCAAGTGTGGTCGCGGCAACTATGCGATACGTTTTCATTGGATGGTCTCCGGTGCAGGTGATCGGGAATGTCCCTGCCAGAAGCTGCTCTGGCAGAGAGCATTGGCAGCATTACTTGATGCCGTAGCCTTCCGGATCCTGGTCGTGCAAGGCATCCCTGCCGACGGGAAGATCTGGTCTGGCGTTGGGGTTGATGGCGACGTCTTCCGGATTGACAATATGGCTGCCATAGAGATCCCCTTCACCCTTCATGACTTCTCCGCTGGGGGCGCCCTTGCCATGATCCATTAGCGGGGATGCGTACATATCTGGATTGCCCCCAAAATGTTTGTCATGAGCCCAAGCGGCGGTGGTGGTACCAAGGATGGCGATGGCTGCGATGGCGATAATTTTTTTCATGATGTTTCTCCTGTTTGGTTTACGCTGGTTTGTTTGCGGTATGGCCGGTCTTTGTGAACGACTGCCTTGTACCTTGCAGTTAGCGTGCCAACAGTAGAATAGTCGTATTTAATCTTTGTTTAACAAGGGGATACAGATTTTTCCGCAGCAAAACAGTTTTCGTGGTGGCATGGGGAGAAAGCTGGAACATTAAAATATTCTACGATTCGTTAAAGCCATATTTATTGATTCTGCGTTCCAGCGCAGGGCGGGAGATTCCCAGGATGTCACAGGCCTTGCCCTTGTGCCAACGCGTATATTGCAGGATTTGTTTTACATGCCTTTCCTCCAGCTCATCCAGGCTGATGAGTTCCAGTCCGGTACTTCCGCTGTCCGCAGGCTTGGGAATGCTCTGGCTGGTAGCAGAACTGTCGATTCCCAGCAAATCGGGAGTAATCGTGTCATCACGGCATAGCACCGCCGCACGGGTAAGAATATTTTCCAGTTCCCGGACATTGCCTGGCCATTGATAGCCCTGCATGCAGGACCAGGCGGTTTCCGAGATGTTTTTCACCTGTGTATGCAGCTTTTGGTTGATTTTGTGCAGCAGGTGTTCCGTTAACAGCGGCAGATCTTCCATGCGCTCACGCAACGGCGGCAGGGTGATGTTGACCACATTCAAGCGATAATACAGGTCTTCGCGGAAGCTCCCTTCGCGCACCATGGTTTCCAGGTCACGGTTGGTGGCGGTGATGATGCGGGCGGAAGTGTGCAGGGTTTCTGTGCCGCCGACACGTTCAAATGTGCCCTCCTGCAATACCCGTAACAGCTTGGCCTGGAGATTCAGGGGCAGCTCTCCCAATTCATCCAGAAAAAGCGTACCGTCAGCCGCCAGTTCGAATTTACCTGGTTTGCGCCGGTCGGCGCCGGTAAAGGCGCCTTTTTCATGGCCGAACAGCTCGCTTTCCAGCAGGTTTTCCACAATTGCCGAACAATTGACCGGCAGGAATAGCCCTGGCCGTTCCGAGTGGTGATGAATAGCTCTGGTGACAACCTCTTTGCCGGTGCCGCTTTCCCCTGTGATGAGGATGCTTGCGTGACTGGCAGCTATGCTGCCGATGGTTTTTAGCAGCCGGGTAATGCCAGGGCTTTTGCCGACAATCTGGTTGATGTCTATCGCATAGTCGTTGGCCTTGCTGATGGCGTGTACCTTGCGTGATAACCGGTGGCTGTGCAGGGCATTGTTCAGGGTAGTGTCAAGCTCCAGCTCATCCATGGGTTTGCGCACGAAGTCATAGGCGCCTGCCTTCATGGCTTCGATGACCAGTGCATTGTCTGATACGCCGGTTACCATGATCACTGGTGGCGCATCCTGATCCGCCTTGATTTCGCGCAGCAGATCCATGCCGTAGCCGTCAGGCAGCTGCTGGTCAAGGAGGATGGCGTCTGGAGTGACGGTGCGCAATTGTTCTCTGGCTTGTGCCAGATTAAGGGCAACCATCGGCGCATGCCCCAGGTCTTCAAGATGCATGGTTAGCAGCTGGGAAAAGACTTTATCATCTTCAACGACGAGTATGCTTGCCATGGAGTCGCTCCGGTGGAGTGTTATATTGTTCCTAA
>JAJRUY010000246.1 GCA_024277555.1 Gammaproteobacteria bacterium
GATGACAAAGCAAATAAAAAGCCCCCTGGTGTTTGGCTCAGAATCGAAGGTAAAGATTCCATGGATCTCCAACAATTGACTGAACAGGCGCTGACAGCGGTGCGGGATGCTTCTGATTTGCGTGTACTGGATGAAGTGCGCGTTGCCTATCTGGGCAAGACCGGCTTGTTTACCGAGCAGCTCAAGCAGCTGGGAAAGCTGCCCGGGGAAGAGCGCCCCAAAGCCGGGCAGGCCATCAATCAGGCCAAGCAGGCGCTACAGAGCGCCATTGAAGACCGGAAGGCGGCTTTGGAGCAGGCGGCTTTGGAAGCACGACTGGCGCAAGAGCGTATCGACGTGACGCTGCCGGGGCGTGGTACAGGCAAGGGAGGCCTGCACCCGGTTACGCGCACCATGGCGCGCATTCGGGAGATCTTTGCCAGTGCCGGCTTCACCGTGGCTGAGGGGCCGGAGATCGAAGATGATTATCACAACTTTGAGGCGCTGAACATACCGGCCCATCATCCCGCACGAGCCATGCATGATACCTTCTATTTCAATGCCCACCGCCTGCTGCGCACCCACACATCACCGGTACAGGTGCGGGTGATGAAAGCTGCCCAACCACCGTTCAAGGTGATTGCGCCGGGCCGTGTCTATCGCTGTGATTCCGATGTGACCCACACCCCCATGTTTCATCAGGTGGAAGGTTTTATGGTGGATGAACATGTCACCTTTGCGGATCTGAAAGGAATTCTGCACAGTTTCCTCAAAGCCTTTTTTGAAAAAGACCTGAAAGTACGCTTCCGCCCATCATATTTTCCCTTTACCGAGCCATCGGCCGAGGTGGATATGGAATGCGTCATGTGCGGTGGCAAAGGCTGCCGGGTATGCAGCCATACCGGCTGGCTGGAAGTGCTGGGCTGCGGCATGATCCACCCCGAGGTGTTTCGCCATGTGGATGTCGATGCGGAAAAATACACTGGCTATGCCTTTGGTATGGGCGTGGAGCGCCTGACCATGCTGCGTTATGGTGTTAATGACCTGCGCCTGTTCTTTGAAAATGATTTGCGCTTCCTGCGCCAGTTTGCCTAGGAATAAAACAACATGCAATTTAGTGAAGCCTGGTTACGGGAGTGGGTAAATCCTGAAGTATCTGTCAATGAGCTGGCTGATGCCCTGAGTATGGCCGGGCTGGAGGTTGATGCGGTTTCTCCAGCTGCTGCACAGTTCAATGGCGTTGTTGTGGGGGAAGTTCTCAGCTGCGAGCGCCACCCCGATGCGGACAAACTTTCTGTTTGCGGTGTCAATATTGGGGAGCATGAGCCAGTGCAGATCGTCTGCGGCGCAAAGAATGTCGCAGCCGGCATGAAGGTGCCTGTGGCTCGCGTGGGTGCGGTGCTGCCCGGCGACTTCAAAATCAAAAAGGCAAAACTGCGTGGCCAGCAATCCATGGGCATGATTTGCTCTGCTTCGGAGTTGGGGCTGGCGGAATCATCCGATGGCATCATGCCCCTGCCGGCAGATGCCCCTGTGGGCAAGGATTTCCGCAACTACCTGTCTCTGGATGATCACATCATTGATGTGGATCTTACGCCAGATCGGGGAGATTGCCTGAGTATTGCCGGAATTGCCCGGGACGTGGGAGTGATCTATCGTCAACCAGTTACGGACTGGGAAATCAAGGATATCCCCGCCAGTATTGACGAACAAGTCAGTGTGGTGCTGGGCATTCCGGAAAGCTGTCCACGTTACAGCTGCCGTATCGTTAAAGGCATTGATCCCACTGCACAAACCCCGCTGTGGATGCAGGAAAAACTGCGTCGCAGTGGCATACGCTGCATCAGCCCGGTGGTGGACATCACCAATTATGTGATGATGGAACTTGGTCAGCCCATGCATGGTTTTGATCTGGAAAAAATCAACGGTGGTATACATGTGCGCCTGTCGCAGCCTGGTGAAAAACTTACGCTGCTCGATGGCAGTGAAGTGGAAATCATCACCGGTACCCTGCTGATAGCCGATGAACAAAAACCCCTGGCACTGGCAGGCATCATGGGGGGAGAAAGCTCTGCGGTTACAGACAGCACATCCAGCGTGTTGCTGGAGTCTGCATTCTTCATGCCCATCGCCGTTGCGGGCAAGGCTCGCGCATACGGTTTGCATACAGACTCTTCCCATCGGTTTGAGCGCGGGGTTGATCCGGAGCTACAGCGCAAGGCACTGGAGCGCGCTACTGATCTGCTGCTGCACATAACCGGGGGTGAGGCCGGGCCGGTGGTGGATGTAGTGGCTTTGGAGCAGCTGCCGGAGAAACCGGAAATCCACTTGCGCCGTCATCAGATCCCCAGGATTCTGGGCGTGGATATCGATGATGCCATGGTTGAGGATATTCTCACCCGACTGGGGATGGTGCTTGCAGCAGTTGACAGCGGCTGGAGGGTCAAGCCTCCTGGCTGCCGCTTCGATATTGGTATAGAAGCAGATTTGATCGAAGAAATCGGTCGCATATACGGTTACGCCAATATCCCCGAAAACCTGTCCTCGGCACCGGTAAGCATCCAGGCGGTGCCGGAGGCTGATTTTAACCTGCAGCGAGGCAAGGAGCTGCTGGTGGATCACGACTATCAGGAAGTGATCACCTACAGTTTCATTGCCCCTGAACTGGCTGCGCTGTTGATGCCGGAGGCAAAGCAGATTCGCCTGACAAACCCCATTTCGGCAGACATGTCGGTGATGCGCGCCAGCCTGTGGCCGGGGCTGCTTTCGACCCTGCAATACAATCAGGCGCGCCAGCAGGATCGGATAAGGCTGTTTGAATCCGGGCAGATATTCCTGGACGGCCAGGATGGCATTGAACAGCCGGAAATGCTCGGCGGCCTGATTTTTGGCGAGCGGTTGCCGCAAAAATGGAATAATACACCCGGGAAAGTGGACTTTTTCGACCTCAAGGGTGATGTGGAAGTGCTACTGGGGATGGTAGATAGTCTAAGCGCCTTTGAAATGCAGCCTGTCGAAGATGTGACCCTGCATCCCGGACAAGCAGCAGCCATCTTGCGAAACGGACGGGAAATTGGACGTCTGGGCATGTTACATCCCGGATTGCAGGCAAAGCTTGCCATTCCCGGTAACGTATTCCTGTTCCAGATCAGGCTGGATGGTCTTGCGCAAGGCCGTATCCCTACCTTTGAGGCGGTTTCCAAATACCCGGCCATTCGCAGGGATCTGGCGCTGCTGGTGGATGCCGATCTTCCCTGGGGGCAAATACAGGCCTGCGCGGAAAAAGCGGCACCAAAAATTGTGCGAGACATTCAGGTTTTTGACGTTTATACTGGAGACAATATAGACTCAGGTCTAAAAAGTCTTGCTTTAAGCTTGATATTACAGGATTATTCTCACACGCTTACTGATGAAGAAACAGAACAGGCAGTAGAAACGATATTACAGGCGCTTCATACTGAGCTGTCAGCAAAATTGCGGGATTGAACAGAATGTCACTGACAAAGGCAAAAATGGCTGAAGCCCTATTTGACGAACTGGGGTTGAACAAACGCGAAGCGAAAGGGCTGGTAGAGCTTTTCTTTGAAGAAATTCGGGGTGCGCTGGAAAACGGCCAGCAGGTAAAGCTCTCCGGTTTCGGTAATTTTGATTTGCGTGAGAAAAACTCCCGACCGGGAAGAAACCCGAAAACAGGTGAAGAAATACTCGTAAGCGCAAGAAGGGTCGTGACTTTTCGTCCCGGGCAGAAGCTGAAAGCGAGAGTGGAGACTTATGCTGGATCCGAATAGCAGCGCAATAGTATTGCCGCCCATTCCGGGTAAACGCTATTTTACCATTGGCGAGGTGAGCGAACTTTGCCAGGTCAAGCCGCATGTGCTGCGCTACTGGGAACAGGAGTTTCCGCAACTCAAGCCGGTAAAACGCCGTGGGAATCGCCGCTATTACCAGCGCCATGATGTGATCATGATCCGTCAGATTCGCAGCCTGTTGTACGAGCAGGGATTTACCATTGGCGGCGCACGGCAAAAGCTTGATGGGGAAGATGCCCAGGAAGACAAGAACCAGAGCCACCAGATCATCCGTCAGCTCCTTGCCGAACTGGAAGAAGTCGCCCAGATTCTAAAATAGTCCTCGCCGAAGTAATGTCCCGAATTTTTTGACTCAGGGTTTTCTTAGCCAAGGGCGCAAGTCCTTCAGACCCCGCTCCCCTGTTCTTCCGTGTCTTCCTTTTCCCAGCCCCTTAGCGCCTTCCGGTAAAACCAGGACGCAAACAGCACCACCATTATGCCGGCTCCTGAAAATATGATGGCAATCGCCCAAAGAGCCTGAAACGAGCCGATTACAGCGTCATCGGGCTGGTTTTCCTTGTACAAAACCTTCACTTTATCCCCCGGCTGGTACTGTTCTGCACGGCTGGTTACCTTGGAGAGAAACTTTACCTCTGCACCGTCTTTTGTGGTGAACCTTACCTCAGGGAAGTGTGCCAGAGAAGAGGATTTCCCCACTTTGGACGACAAATATGCAGCGTTGCGGATGACTGTTCCTTCCGCTACCAGGGAACTGTTAACCAGTTGCCACGACGTGTTCCAGTGTTTAAAACCTTGCGCAAGCAAAGCGGCGCCTATGAAGAGGAGCGCGACAGGAAATACGAATCGAAATAATCCCATGGGTGAATACCTTGCAACGTCAGGGAGAGAATGATTGTTCATTCTACCTTGCATGGGATGGCAGGAACAGACCCTAGACAAGGCTTCCGACACAGCCTCAAATACTCGCTTCGCAACTGTTGACAATCACCCCGGCTACGCCTACCATGCCCGATCTTTACGGAGCGTAGCGCAGCTTGGTAGCGCACCACAATGGGGTTGTGGGGGTCGGAGGTTCGAATCCTCTCGCTCCGACCAGTACGAAAAAGGGCCAGCCGGTGACCGGCGGGCTCTTTTTTTTGCTTCATCCACCCCAGCCCCCTGGGTTGATCTAACCCGCATATTTCACCAGAATGCTCGGAATGTCGGTGTTTATTTTTACTATTCATTATCACTAGCGTCCGGTTAAAAATCGAATAGATTCAATTGGTTAGAAACATGGGGCTCTTGTTTTTGCTGTAGTGCATCCATAACTATTTGTTTTATAAGCCTTTGTTCAAAAAGATTGACTTCCAAAATGTGTAGAAAAGTGTGCAGACTTACCGCCTCGGGGATACCCAGC
>JAJRUY010000003.1 GCA_024277555.1 Gammaproteobacteria bacterium
CGGCATCTGCGGCAGAATGTTGCGCTGGTGGATTCGTTGCCATGAGGCATTTGTACACCCTGGTTTTGTATTTGCTGCTGCCAGGGGTAATGGTTCGCCTGTTATGGCGCAGCATCAAGTCGCCGGGATACAGGCGGCGCTGGAAAGAGCGTTTTGGCTTGATGGAGCAGGCTCCGCTTCCGGGAGGAATCTGGATTCACGCCGTCTCCGTGGGGGAGGTGCAGGCGGTGGAACCCTTGGTGCGGCATCTGCGGAAGCACCATCCCCAACTGCCCCTGACCATCACCACCTTTACCCCCACGGGTTCCGAGCGGGTGCAGTTGCTGTTCGGCGATACGGTGTTTCATGTGTACTGCCCTTACGACCTGCCTGGGGCAGTGCGGCGTTTCGTGGACAAGTTGAGGCCTTGTCTGCTGATAATGGTGGAGACGGAAATCTGGCCGAACCTGCTGGCGATCTGCGAACAGCAGGGCATTCCCGCCCTGCTTGCCAACGGCAGGCTGTCTGCCCGTTCCGCCAGGGGATATGCGCGCCTGGGCAGCTTTTCCCGCAGGGTGTTTGGCTGCATCAGTGCGGTAGCGGCGCAGTCCCGGGCGGATGCCGACCGCTTTGTGCGACTGGGGGTGCCGGAACAACGGGTGCGGGTAAGCGGCAGCATCAAGTTCGACATGCGTATCCCGGCCAGCGTGCTGGAACAGATCCAGGTGTTGCGCCGCACCTGGGGTGACAGGCCGGTTTGGGTTGCAGCCAGCACCCATGAAGGAGAGGATGAGCAGGTGCTGGCCGCGCACCAGATGATACTGAAACAAGTGCCGCTGGCTCTGCTGGTGCTGGTGCCCAGGCACCCCGAGCGTTTCGACAAGGTAGCTGCGCTGGTGCAACGCCGGGGTTTGCCTGCGGCCAGGCGCTCCCGGGAGCAGTCCTGTGATGAGCGGATCCAGGTGTTTATTGGCGACACCATGGGAGAGCTGCCGGTGTTTCTTGGAGGAGCTGATGTGGCCTTCATCGGCGGCAGCCTGGTGCGAGTCGGTGGCCACAACATGCTGGAGGCCGCAGCCCAGGGGGTGCCGGTGCTGTTCGGCCCCCATGTGTTCAATTTTTCCGGCATCGCCCGCCTGCTGCGTGACCGGGAGGCCGGGGTGATGGTTCAGGACAGTGAATCCCTGGGGCGCCAGGTATCTACCTGGCTGCAGGACGCCAGCGAACGTTCCCGCATCGGCGAAAACGGCCGCCAGGTGGTGGAAGAAAACCGGGGTGCGTTACAGCGCCTCACGGCGCTGGTGGATGAATTTCTTCCCGGGCAGGCCGATGAGCCGGGTCAGAAGGAAAACCCTGAAGGTTGCGGCAGCAGTTCCAGCGGCTGAATATCCGTCTCGAACAGATAATCCTGCACCAATTCGTCGCCGTGGCGGGTAACCAGCATGGCCTCCATCACCGGTGATGCGCCCACCACCATGAACAGGCGACCGCCAGGGGCCAGAAGCTGCTCCAGATGGTCGCTGTACTTGTACAGGGAGCCAGTCACCGCAATGACGTCAAATCCTTCCGCAGGCAGCTCGGTGGCAAAGGCATTTCCCAGGTGCAGCTGGACGTTGTCGATGTCTTGCAGGGACAATTTTTCTTCGGCAGTCTGGATGAAGGCATCATGGATGTCGTAGCTGCTGACGGTACTCCCCAGAGTGGCTAGACAGGCGGTAACAAAACCGCTGCCGGTGCCGACCTCGAGAATCCTGTCATCAGGCTGGATGGCCAGGGATTGCAGCATCCGCGCTTCCTGCTTTGGTTCCATCATCACCTGGCCGTGTCCCAGCGGAATACACATATCCGCAAATGCCAGACTGCGATAGGCGTGGGGGACGAACTGCTCACGGGGAAGTTCCATCATGATGTCCAGCACCTGGTCATCATAGACATCCCAGGGGCGTATCTGCTGCTGCGCCATGTTGTAGCGGGCGTTTTCGTCGTTGGCTATGGTCATGTTGAATCTCGCATGATGGATTTGCCCAAAGGGTAAGTGGAAATGCGTCGGCAGGCAAGTTTGATCACGCCGCAAGCGGAAAATCGGCTGCTGCCATGTGACCTGGACTACAGATCAACCCCCCGTCACTGGCGGAAAGAAACCGATCTCGTCCCCGTCGTCGATGGTTGCATCCGCCTGGGCCATTTCCTGGTTCACTGCTGCCAGCACCAGCTCGTCTACGGCAAAAATTTCCGCCCATTTGCCGCCGCGCTGCGCCAGCTGTGCTTTCAGGGTGGCAATGTCTGCGCTGTTTTCGGATAGTTCGAAGTCTTCCCCGCTGATCCCAAGGCGATCCCGCAAGCTGGCGAAATATAGTATTTTGATCATGACAGCAGCTCGCAAAATGGCAGGAATTGTATTTTGTCGCCAGGTTGTATGGTCTGGTTCTCCGGCAGTATCACCAGGCCGTTGGCCCAGGTGGTGGAGCTGAGCACGGCGGAAGAGCGGCTGGGGTGTACATGCACGATGTCGCTGCCGTCCTCCTGCTTTTCCAGGCGAGCGCGGTGAAACTCCCGGCGCTTGTCCGGTTTGTTCCATTTGAATCCGGCCGTGGCCTGTATGCTCGTGGGCAATACATCGTTCAGGCCTGCCAGTTTGCGGATAAAGGGGCGGGCGAACAGCAGGAAGGTAACGAACAGGGAAACGGGATTGCCTGGCGTACCGATGAAAGGGGTTTTACCGATATGGCCGAAGGCCACGGGCTTGCCAGGGCGAATGGCCACTTTCCACATGTTCAGCTCGCCCAGGGCTTCCACGGCGGGTTTTACATGGTCTTCCTCACCCACGGACACGCCGCCGGAGGCGATGACCAGATCGGATTGGGCGGCGGCGTCCAGCAGGGCCTGTTTGGTAGCTTCCAGGGTGTCTTCCACCTGCCCCAGGTCGATGACCTCGCAGCCCAGAGAGCGCAACATGCCGGCGATGGTGAAGATGTTGGAGTTGAAGATCATGCCCGGTTCGAGGGTCTCGCCAGGCATCTGCAATTCGTCACCACTGGCGAGGATGGCCACTTTGGGCCGCCGCCAGACCTGGAGGTTGCCCACACCCACGGAGGCGGCCAGGCCCAGGTGCTGGGGCAGCAGACGCTCTCCTGGCTGCATGATTTCCTCGTCGGCGCGAATGTCTTCCCCGGCACGGCGGATATGGGCGCCGGGTTGGGGAATGGTGTTGATGACGACCTCGTCATCCTGCTGGCAGGTCAGCTCCTGCATCACCACCGCATCGGCGCCTTCAGGTACGGGGGCGCCGGTGAAGATGCGGGCGGCGGTGCCGGGTTCCAGGGGCTGGGGCGCTACGCCTGCGGGAATGCGCTGGGAGATTTTCAGTTTCGTCCCTTCGGCGGCAATATCCGCTACGCGAACCGCATATCCATCCATGGCGCTGTTGTCCCAGCCGGGGACGTTGATGCTGCTTTTCACCGGCGCTGCCAGCACCCTTCCCAGGGCATCGTGCAGAGCCAGGGTTTGCATGTCCTGCATGGGCCTGGCATGGCTCAGCAGCAAGTCCACGGCTTCTTCATAGGATTTCAGGCCGGATACATCAGGGGTGCAGTCGCAGGCGCTCATGGTTATTTCTCCAGCAGGCGGGGGATGAGAACGGCAAAGTTGCAGGGCCGGGTGCGGATGTCCAGCTGGGGCTGGAGGATCCTGGTCCAGGCGGTGCGGCAGGCGCCGGTGGAACCGGGCACGCAGAATACGAAGGTGCCGTTGGCCAACCCCGCCAGGGTGCGCGATTGCAGGGTGGATGCACCGATTTCTTCAAAGGAAATCTGCCGGTACAGCTCGCCGAAGCCCTCTACCTGCTTGTCCAGCAGGGGGGCGACAGCTTCCGGGGTGCTGTCCCGTCCGGTTACGCCGGTACCGCCGGTGGCGATGATGACTTCCACCTGTGGGTCAGCTATCCAGGCAGAGAAGGCGGCGCGCATCTGGTAGATATCGTCGGGGACGATTTTCTTGTCCACGAACGTATGACCGGCCTCCTGAACAGCCTCTTTCAGATAGCCGCCGGAAGTGTCGGTTTCGTCGGTACGGCTGTCGGAAATGGTGAGGATGGCGATTTTCAGGGGCAGAAATTCTTCGTTACCGTGGGTGTGGCCCATGCTGGGTAGCTCCTAGAAGTTATAGCCAAAAGACTGGCTGAATCTTGCCTTAAATTCGTCCAGAGTGAAACTGTGATTCTGGGTTCCGGCCTGCTCGATCTTTAACGCACCCATCAGGGAAGCGATGCGCCCGGTGGTTTCCCAGTCCAGATCGTTCTGCAGGCCGTATAGCAGGCCGGCGCGGTAGGCGTCTCCGCAGCCAGTGGGATCTTCCAGGGAGGCTGCCTTGGCGCTGGGAATTTCAATGATCTTGCCATTGGTATGGATGCTGGATCCTTCCCCGCCCCGGGTAACGATGATGGCTTCCACCATGCGGGACAATTCCTCGATGGACTTGCCTGTGCGCTCCTGCATGAGTTTGGCTTCATAATCATTGAATGCCAGCCAGGTGGCTTGTTCGGCAAAGCGCAGCAGATCCTGCCCATCGAACATGGGCATGCCCTGGCCGGGGTCGAACATGAAGGGTATGCCTGCCTGGGCAAACTGTTCGGCGTGTTCGATCATCCCCTGGCGACCGTCGGGGGATAGTAATCCCAGGGTGATGCCTGTGGCATCGCTGATCTGGTTCTGGTGGGAATAGTTCATGGCGCCGGGGTGAAAGGCGGTGATCTGGTTGTCGTCCTGATCCGTGGTGATATAGGCCTGGGCGGTGTACTCACCCTCGATAGTTCGCAGGTAGCTGCGGCTGATGCCCTGGCTGTCCATCCAGCTGGCATAGGGCGCGAAGTCGGTTCCCACGGTACCCATGGGTGCGCCATCGCCACCCAACAGCTTCAGGTTGTAGGCGATATTGCCCGCGCAGCCGCCGAACTCCCGGCGCATGTCCGGCACCAGGAAGGAAACATTCAGAATATGTACCTGCTCCGGGAGTATGTGGTTTTTGAAGCGGTCGTGAAACACCATGATGGTGTCATAGGCGAAAGAGCCGCAAATCAGGGCAGACATAGATGATCCTCAAGAGTTGTTGGTGAGGTGGGGAAACAGTATCAACGCCCATACCAGCAGGAACAGGCAGATGGCCAGAAATACGGCGGCAGAGCCGATATCCTTGGCCTGACCGGACAGCTGATGATGCTCCGGGCCGATGCGATCCACTACTGCCTCGATGGCGGAATTGAGCATCTCCACGATGGGCACCAGCAGCCAGCTGGCTACCAGCAGGGCGCGTTCCACGCCGGTCTGACCCAGCCATAGTCCCAGCGGTACGACGAGCAGGGAAGCTGCCATCTCCTGCCGGAAGGCGGCCTCGCTTTTGAAGCAGGAGGCGAATCCCCGCATGGAATAGCCGAATGCCTTGATCAGACGGGTGATGCCGGTGTTGCCCGGTTTGTTGGTGCTCATGTTTGTCCCTCTTCCGGCTGCCAGCGCAGATCCAGCTCCCGGGCGGCGCGTACATCGTCCAGGCGGCGCACCGGCAAGCTGTAGGGTGCGCCCCTGACCTGTTCGGCATCCGCCCTGGCTTCCTCGCGGATCTTGATCATGGCGTCGATAAAGGCATCCAGGCTTTCCTTTGCCTCGGTTTCCGTGGGTTCGATCAAAAAACACTCGGATACCAGCAGGGGGAAATAGGTGGTGGGTGCGTGCATGCCGTAATCCAGCAGGCGCTTGGCAAAATCCATGGCGGTCACCCCCAACTCCCTGGCCTCGTTTTTCAGGGTGATGATGAATTCATGGGTGGCGCGGCGCTCGGGGTAGGCGGCAGTAAAGCCTGCATCCATGAGACGCTTGAGCATGTAGTTGGCGTTGAGGGTGGAATAGTCCGCCACCCGCTGCATGCCTTCGGCCCCCAGCATCTTTGCATATACATAGGCGCGCAGCAGTATGCCCGCATTGCCAGCGAAAGCGGACAGGCGGCCAATGCTTTGCGGGCATTGTTCTTCGCTCAGCCAATGATAGTCATGGCCATCCGTTCCCGCCATGGGGATGGGCAGGAAGGGTTGCAGGCGCTTGCTCACACCCACGGGACCGGCGCCGGGGCCGCCACCGCCGTGAGGAGTGGAAAAGGTCTTGTGCAGGTTCATGTGGATGACATCGAAGCCCATGTCGCCGGGGCGCACCCGCCCGAGGATGGCGTTGAGATTGGCGCCGTCGTAATACAACAGACCGCCGGCTTCATGCACCCTGTCGGCAATTTCCTTGATACGGCGCTCGAACACGCCCAGGGTGGAAGGATTGGTGAGCATGATGCCTGCGGTTTGCGGACCCAGGGCTGCTTCGAGGGCTTCCATGTCCACATCGCCATCGGCTTTGCTGGGAATCTCCCGGGCTTGGTAGCCGCACATCACCGCAGTCGCCGGGTTGGTGCCGTGAGCAGCGTCTGGCACCAGGATTTCCGTTCGCTGTGTATCGCCCTGGGCGTCGTGGTAGGCGCGGATCATGGCGATACCGGCAAACTCGCCCTGGGCGCCGGCCATGGGCGCCAGGGATACGGCAGACATGCCGGTGACTTCCTTGAGGATCTCCTGCAGCTCGTACATGGTGCTGAGAAAACCCTGGCTGTGGCTGTCCGGCGCCAGGGGATGACGGCTGATCAGCCCCGGCAGCATGGCCAGGGAGTTGCAAGCCCTGGGATTGTATTTCATGGTGCAAGAGCCCAGGGGATAGAACTGGGTGTCGATGGAAAAGTTTTTCTGCGACAGGCGGGTGTAATGGCGCACCGCCTGCATTTCCGAAACCTCCGGCAGGCGGGGTTTGCACTTGCGCTGAAACTGCTCGGGAATGCCGGAAAGATCGCTCCTGGCAGCAGGCGCTTGAGCCTGGGCGCGGCGGCCGGGGCGGGAATGTTCGAATATCAGCATGAGGAATACGGATTCTCAGTCGAATTTGGTCATGGTGGCGCAGGCTCCCTGGCGAGAAGTCAGCACCTGTTCCAGTTTCCGGCGGTATTTTTCCATGTCGGCTTCGTTGCGGCTTTCGGTGGCACACACCAGCAGGGCGTTGCCCAGTTCAGGGTAGTGTGCTGCCAGATCATAGCCGCCGAGAATATTGTGTGCCGCCAGGGTGCGCAGCGCCCGTTTTGGTTCCAGAGGCAATCTGAGTACGCTTTCATGGAATACCGGGCCGCTGAACAGGGGTTCTATCTCTCCCAGGCTGGTGAGTTTTTCCACCAGCAGCAGGAGGTTATCATGACAACTGGCGGCTACACTGGCCAGCCCGTCGGCACCCATCAGGCTCATGTGGATGGTGGCGGTGGTGACCATCAAGCCCTGGTTGGTGCAGATGTTGGAGGTGGCTTTGGAGCGCCGGATGTGCTGTTCCCGCGCCTGCAGGGTGAGGGCGAAACCTTCCTTGCCGTCGAGATCCACGGTGCGGCCGATAATGCGCCCCGGCATCTGCCGCACCAGTTTTTGCTTGCTGCAGAGGAAGCCGAAATAGGGGCCGCCGGAGGACAGGGGTGCGCCCAGGGGCTGGCCATCGCCGCAGCAGATGTCCGCGCCCTGTTCGCTCCATTCGCCCGGTGGACTGAGCACGGCCATGGCCAGAGGGTTGACCAGGGCGATGGACAGGGCGCTGTTGACTCTGGCCCACTCCGTCAGTGCATCTACATCCTCGAGTATGCCGAAGAAATTGGGCTGCGGAATGACCAGGGCCGCAAAATCCTGCCCGGTTTGTTGCGCCAGTGCGTGTAGATCGGTCTGGCCGGTGCCGGGGTCGTAGGGGATTTCCACCAGCTCTATGCCCTGATTTTTCACCAGGGTACGCACCGTGGCACGGTAATGGGGATGGACGCTGGCCGGCATGAGAATGCGCCGGGATTTGGACTTGCGGTTGGCGCGCACTGCCATCAGCACTGCTTCTGCCAGGGCAGAGGCTCCGTCGTACAGGGAGGCGTTGGAAACATCCATGGCCATGAGTTCGGTCATCATGCTCTGGTATTCGTACAGCAGTTGCAAGGTGCCCTGGCTGGCCTCAGCCTGATACGGGGTGTAGGCGGTGTAATATTCACCCCGGCTGGCCAGCTGCCATACCGCGGCGGGGATGTGATGATCGTAGGCTCCGGCGCCGATGAAGCACAGGGGTTGGCCATCCTCCCTTGCCTTGTCCTGCATCAGGCGGGTGATTTTCTGTTCCCACAGGCCGGAGCCAAGGCCACGCAGTTCACCACAGCGCAATTCTTCGGGTATTTCATCGAACAGCTGTTCAATATTGTCCACGCCGATCACATCCAGCATCTGGCGCAGTTCTTCGTTCGTATGCGGAATGAAAGGCATCAGTGATCTTCGGCTTCTACCATGCTGGCGTAGGCGGCTGCGTCCAGGAGTTCGTCGAGCTGGACGGGGTTGGAAAGTTTGAGTTTGAATATCCAGTTGTCGTACGGTGCTTCATTGATGACTTCCGGAGAGTCTGCCAACGCTTCGTTGGTTTCGATTACTTCGCCATCCAGGGGGCTGTATACGTCCGAAGCGGCTTTCACGGATTCCACCACCGCACATTCATCACCAGCCTTGAGTTGAGTGCCGGTTTCGGGGAGTTCCACGAACACCAGATCCCCCAGCAGCTCCTGGGCGTGATCGGATATGCCGATGGTCACGGTGCCGTCGCCTTCGTCATGCACCCATTCGTGAGATTCGGCATATTTCAGGTTTTCCGGGATATTGCTCATGATTGTTTCCTCTAAAGGCAGGATTTGCCGTTGCGTACAAAAGGTGGTTTGACCAGTGTTACCGGCAGCTTCCTGCCGCGCATGTCCACGCTGAGATTCTCGCCTGCATCAGCACTGATGCGCGCCAGGCCGATAGCACGCTCCAGGGTGGGGGAGAATCCGCCAGAAGTGATCTCGCCCACTTCCTGTTCGCCATCGTACAGCTTTTGCTGGTTGCGTAAAACGCCTTTGCCTTCCAGCAGTACGCCAGTAAACCGGGGCAGTCTGCCGCCAGCCTTTTGCGTCACCAGGGCGCTGCGGCCAATGAAATCCCGGTTCAGGTCACTCAGAGCCACGGTCCAGGCAAGACCGGATTCCAGGGGAGAAGTGTCTTCGTCCATGTCCGCACCATAAAGGTTCATGCCCGCTTCCAGGCGCAGGGTGTCTCTTGCACCCAGGCCGCAGGGGCGGATGCCCGCTTGGGTCAAAGCTTTCCATAACGCCACTACCTGGTCTTCCGGCAGCATTATTTCAAAGCCATCCTCTCCGGTATAGCCGGTGCGCCCGACGAACCATTCGCCGTTGCTGGCGGCGCTAAAAGGCGTGAGCCTTTCAGCGGTTTCACGCAGGTCTTCCGGCAGCAGGAGCAGGGATTTTTCCCGTGCATTGGGACCCTGCACGGCGATCATGCCCAGATCCCGGCGCGGCTGGATCTGTACATCCAGCCCTTCTGCATGGCGCCCCATCCAGGCAATATCCTTTTCCGTGGTAGCAGCATTGACTACCATGCGATACCAGTCATCATTCATGAAATAGATGATAAGGTCATCGATTACGCAGCCATTTTCTTTTAGCATGCAGGAATAAAGAGCTTTTCCCTGGTCTTTGAGCTTACCCACGTCGTTGGCCAACAGGTGACGCAAAAACGTCCTTGCTGCGGAGCCGCGAATGTCCACGGCCGTCATGTGGCAAATATCGAACATGCCCGCATCGCAGCGCACGGCGTGGTGCTCTTCAATCTGTGAACCATAGTGAACCGGCATGTCCCAGCCGCCGAAAGGTACCATGCGGGCGCCCAGGTCGCGGTGAGTCTGATTGAGGATGGTTTTATGTTCCACGGGGTTCTCCATTGGATTTGGAATCCCGCCCCTCTGTCCCGTTACCTGAAAGTTTGAACGCGGTTGTGCTTCACGTCCTGCCCCGTCGGTGGGCGGTGAATCCGCCGCTCTCCAGAGTCAACCCGTCGCCTGAGCAACATGCCTCGCGGTCCCTTTGCCTGAGCGATTCCGGGCGGAATTGCGCCTTCGGCGCCAATCATGGATTGGTCTCTCCCGCGAAAGCTGGGGTTCGAGGAGCCAATGGTACAGATTCATTTTGAGGTTGCCAAGTTTGTCTGGACTTGCCTGCAAAAATTGCTCACAGGCCAATGAACGGCGTTGGTTTTGTGGTTTTGGATCACATTCAGTATAGAAAAACCAGAATCCCGGTGAAGCATACGGGTAGAATCACATGCAAAGACTGAAGAGCGCCTCTAATAATTCGTGATTTGCGCCCTTGCGTTTGAGAGGCTCGATAACTGCGTTGAAAATCTTGTGAATAACCAGCCACAAGGCGACTTGTGCTTGCGCAAGAGAAGGTGCCCTGGGGCATTTGCTGCGATATTCGCCTTGTTCTCGAGCCTCTCAAACACAAACCCGCTAAAACAGAATTATTAGAGGCGCCCTGAATGTCTTCATCGGCATATCATTCCAGGGAGGTTCATATTTCTGCTGCATACGACAAGGATTTGCGACTGGATCGCCTGGCGCAGATAGAAAAGTTGCGTCTGCTCTATCAGCAGTCTTTCTCCGCCATATTCGTCAGTTTGTTTAGTGCGGCACTGATATGCATGGTTCTGTGGCAGGTTCAGGAAAAGTCCGTGCTGCTGGGCTGGTTCTTCATTCTTCTGCTTGCTTCTGCCGCCAGGGTGAGCCTGTTCGTCCGCTATTGGAAAATTCGGCCTGGAACCGAGTCGTTGCTGGCCTGGGAAAAGCCTTATTTTCTTACCCTGCTGTCGTCCTCACTGATTTGGGGCCTGGGAGCAGTGGTGATTCTGCCCGAAGGCTCGGAGATTCATCAGGTCATTGTCTATTCTTTCCTGATAGGCATGTCCGGTGGGGCAATCGCCATGTATTCTGCGCACAGAGCCATGACCCTGGCTACCATCGCCTGCATCCTGCTGCCTACAACTTTCTGGTTCCTGCTCCAGGGCACCATCATTTCCACCACCCTGGCTCTGGCCGCCTTGCTGTTCATAGTGACCACTGTTCGGGCTGGCCAGGTGCTGTCTTCCACCATGCATCGCAGCTTCCGGTTGGGTTATGAGCTGCAGGATGCCAGAGATGCGGCGGAGAGGCGGGCGTACACGGATGCATTGACAGGACTTAGCAACCGGCGAGCCTTTTACCAGCAGGGCGAGGAAATGCTTGCCGAATGCAAGGAGGATGGGTGGCAACTGGCGATGATCATTTCCGATGTGGACTATTTCAAGAACATCAATGATACCTGGGGGCACCATTGCGGTGATGTGGTGCTGAAGGCGGTTGCCGAGGTGCAACAGGGCTGCCTGCGCAGCGATGATTTGTGCGCCCGATTGGGTGGAGAGGAGTTTGGCGTGCTGCTGTTGGTGAATGACAGGGAGCAGGCCAGGGAAGTTGCTGAAGCACTGCGTTGCAGCCTGGAGGATGCAAAAATAACCTGCGGCGACCACGAGATCCCGGTTGCCGCCAGCTTTGGTGTAGCGGTAGGCGGGAAGAGCCTGGAATCCCTGTTCAAACGGGCAGACGCCGCCCTGTATCGGGCCAAGGAAACAGGCCGCAACCGGGTGGTGTGCTGTATTGGCAAAAACGAGCAGGAATCAGGCCGGCGGCGATGAAGCGCAGGGGCTGAGAGGGCAGGTTGCTGTCAGCGTGTGACTCGTGCCAGGGAGGGCATGTTTCCCGCAACGCCCATGGCATTGCGGATCAGCAGATTCTTGAGTGGCGGAGCATGTTCCGCCAGACCCATGCCCAAGTCGCGGGCGAGGCGCAATGGCGCTATGTCGTTGCTGAACACCCGTTTGAACAGATCCATGGCTCCTTGCATGGCGATGTTCTCGCCCTTGCGTGCCCGTTCATAGCGGCGCAGGGTGTGCAGGGAACCCAGAGGGTGGCCCTTGTCGCGGGCCTGAACCAGTATGTCGGTCAGTTCCGCCATGTCCAGCAAACCCAGGTTCACACCTTGCCCGGCCAGTGGATGAATGACATGGGCGGCATCGCCCACCAGCGCCAGTCCCGGCTTGATGTATTGTTTGGCATGTTGCAGGCGCAGGGGAAAGGCGCCGCGCTCGCCCAGTAGATGGAGTTGTCCCAGGCGCACTTCACTGGCCTGGGTGAGGGCGCTGCTGAAGGCTTCCGGCGGCATTTGCACCAGCCCTTCCGCCTGTTTCGGTGTAGTTGACCAGACGATGGAGAACAGGTCTTGCTCCATGGGCAGCAGCGCCAAAGGGCCGGAGGGCATGAAGCGCTGCCAGCAGCTGGATTGGTTGCCGGCTTCTGCCTTTACTGTGCAGACCACGGCAGTCTGGTTATAGCCCCAGCCTCCCGTAGAGATGCCCGCCAACCCCCGCAGGGAGGAGCGAGCGCCATCGGCCGCCACGATAAGGGTGGTGCTGATGCGGGCGCCGTCATTGAGTATAACCCTGGGTGATTGCTCATCCAGATCCAGGCCGCTGATAGAAGCCGGGCAGCGGATCTCAATATTTTCCAAGGTCTGCATCTGCTCCCACAGGGCGCCCTGAATCACGCGGTTTTCGATGATATGCCCCAGATCCGGCTCACCGATATCCGCTGCCTGGAAATAAATCTCCGGCACCCAGGGCAGCGCGACCCCAGAGCCGGATTCCCACACCCGCATGTGCTCATAGGGAGTTACCCGCCGCTGCACCATGCGCGGCCATGCCTGCAGGTTGTGAAAGATGTTCTGGGAAGCGCGGCTGATGGCGGAGACGCGGATGTCGTAGCTGTGTTGCGGCCATTGCAGGTCTGGTTTCCTGCGCTCCAGCAGGGTGATGGTGAAGCCCTGTTTCGCCAGGGCGCAGGCCAGGGCGGCGCCGACCATGCCGCCACCGGCGATGATGATATCGCTATGTGTTTCCGTCACAGGGGCAACCCTCGTGACAGCCGGGGCAAACGGCCCTGCATGCCCATGGCGGTTCGGGCAATGAGATGGCGCGCCGTGGGTAGTCCTTCCAGCACCAGAACCCCAAGGTTACGCGCCAGCTTCAAGGGCAGGATGTCGTTGCTGAAACCGCGCACCAGTGCATCGGTCAGCTGCACCACCCGCCGCTGATCTTTCTTGCGCCAGTTCTGGTAATGTCCGAGCACGACTGTCGATCCGGGATCCTCGCCGGAGCGGATGCCTTGCAGCACCACTTCCGCCAGTGCTGCCACATCCCGGATGCCGAGGTTGAACCCCTGACCGGCAACAGGATGCAGGGTATGGGCGGCGTTGCCGATGACCACGGCGCGGGGTTTGATGGTGTCGGGAACATACAGCTGGGAAAGGGGATAACTGTTGCGTATCCCGGTGCGTTGTAGTCTTCCCAGTCGCCAGCCAAACTGTTGCTGCACGCGGTTGAGAAACTGCTGTTCGTTCAGAGACAGTATTTCACCCACCATTTCATCCCTGACCGTCCATACCATGGCGCAGCGTTGCTCCGTCATGGGCAGCATGGCCATGGGGCCGTTACGAGTAAATCGTTCGTAAGCGACATTGTCGTGGGGCTGATCTGGAGTGATGTTGGCAGTAATGGCGCTCTGACCATATTCCCGGCGTTTCACATCGAAGCACAGTTGCTGGCGTATAAAGGAATTGCCGCCGTCAGCTGCGACCAGTAAGCGGGCACACAGGGTTTGTTGCTTCAGGCCGATGTGGGCCAAGTCGTCCTCGATGTTTACCCACTGCACCCGCTCGGGGGCGATGATGTCGATATCCGTGAGCCGGGACAGGCGTTTCAGCAAGGCTGCGCCCAGATTGCGGGCGGTGATGACATAGCCCAGCGCCAACACCTGTTCCTCGTCCGCATCCAGATGAGCAAAACCGAAACCGCCCTGTTCCGAGATGTGGATGTGGCGGATGGATTCGGCCTGATCCGCCATGCTGTCCCAGACCTGCAGGGCGGCAAAGATGCGCTGGGAGCCCAGGGCCAGGGCGATGCCTCTGTCGTCGTAGTTGGGAACCGTATCGACCTTGAGCGGGGCGGCTTCGATCAGGGCGATACGCAGTCCATGACCGGACAGCGCAATTGCCAGGCTGGCGCCAGTCATGCCGCCGCCAACGATGATGATGTCGTAAGTCTGTTGATTCATGCCGCCATGATTTTTTCGATTTCAGCGATGGTCTTGGGTGCGTCGGATGACAGCACCTCGCAACCGTCCTTGGTGACCAGAATATCATCTTCGATGCGAATGCCAATACCCTGCCATTTCTTCGCCACGCCCCTGCTGCCCAGGGGAATGTACAGGCCAGGCTCGATGGTGAGCACCATGCCTGGCTCCAGCTGCCGCCAGTGGCCATCGATCTTGTAGTCGCCTACATCATGCACGTCCATCCCCAGCCAGTGCCCGGTGCCATGCATGAAGAATTTCTTGTATTTTTCCTCGCGGATCAGCTTGGC
>JAJRUY010000247.1 GCA_024277555.1 Gammaproteobacteria bacterium
CAGGCACTGGTGGCCGGGCGGGAAAACTACATCCGCAACATCAACGAATATTGGGATGGCTATGTGGATACGCTGAATATCCAGCATATCCATGGATACGCCCGATTCGTGGACAGCCGCAGTATCGAGGTAAACGGGCAGCGGTATAGTGCCGACCATATCGTACTGGCAACCGGCGGGCGCCCCATGGTTCCCCCGGTGCCGGGCACAGAACTGGGAATAACATCGGACGGTTTTTTCACCCTGGAACAGCAACCAGAAAGAGTCGCCATTATCGGTGGCGGCTATATTGGGGTGGAACTGGCCGGTGTATTGCAGGCCCTGGGTTCACAGGTGTCGGTGATCGCACTGGAAGACCGGGTGCTGGAGCGCTTCGATCCCATGATCAGCAAGGTACTCATGGCAGAAATGGAAAAGCAGGGCATTCAGCTGCACATGAGCTACCAGGTAAACAGCCTCAGCAAAAACGGTACGGAAATCAGCGTGCACAGCGCCGATGGCGAACAGCTTGATGGCTACGATTGCGTAATCTGGGCGGTGGGAAGGGCTCCCAACACCAGGGGGCTAAATCTCGATGCAGCGGGCGTGGATACCCTGCAAAACGGGATGGTGCCTACGGACAGTTTACAGAATACCAATGTGCCCGGCATCTATGCCATTGGCGACATTACCGGGCGCATGCCGCTTACTCCAGTTGCCATTGCTGCAGGGCGCAAGCTGGCTGCACGTCTGTTCGACAATCAACCCGGCAGCCGCGTGGACTACGACAACATCCCCAGTGTGGTATTCGCCCATCCTCCGGTGGCAACCGTGGGACTCACCGAAACCGAGGCGCGGGAGAAACACGCAAGAGTCAGCATCTACCAGACAGAATTTACACCCATGCGCCATGCGCTTTCCCGGCATGGCATGAGCACCGCCATGAAACTAGTCTGTGTCGGCGAGAAGGAACAGGTGGTCGGTATTCATCTCATCGGCGACAACGTGGATGAAATGCTCCAGGGCTTTGCCGTGGCGGTAAAGATGGGCGCAACCAAGGCGGATTTCGACAACACCATCGCCATCCACCCGGTAAGCTCAGAAGAACTGGTGACCATGCGAACGCCATTGCCGGAAGTGCAGTATGACGAGGGCGCTGGCGAAGAATGGCGAAAAGCCAGCTGAAAGCAAGACCTTACGTTGGACATGTCCCTACGGTTCTTTGCCCAATCTACAACAGATCTACGGGTAGGTTGGGCGAAGCGTAGCGTGCCCAACACAGGGGGGCTGTGCTTTCACTGTTTTTCTATATCGGAGGGGTCCTGAACATAGGGGTTGGTTTTGCCCTGAATCCTGGCAACAGCCGCATTGTGGCGTTTTTCTTCCTCATCGGGAGGGTGCTGCCGGTTCCACTTTTCCAGCATTCGGCGCTGCTTGCGGTAGATATCCAGACCGTACTCATCGGCCATGTAGAGCATGGCTCTGGCGATACGGCCACGGACTTGCGGCCGTGGCTCTACCCGGCGGGCACGAAAGTCCACCTCAAAATCACATCCCGGGTAATAATGCTTCTCGCCCTTGATGATGCCAAAAGCCATGGCGCCGCGGGTGCGGTTCACGTCCTTGCGTGCGGCATACATGTTGTGCATGTCGGATTCGATCCGATTGAAGCGGGCGCTGTTGTGGCGGCATTGGTCGCGTTTGCCGCAGCCGAGTTTTTTGGTCACCCAGCTCATGGGGTAGATGTGCTCGACGTTTACGCTGCGGTCAAAGGGGCGGAACTTTCTGCCGCAGTACAGAGTCTTTCCTCCGTCGGGATAGACGCCCTGCCAATAGCTGCGCAGGCTGTCCAGGTAATTGCGTTCGGGCGGACGGGAACAGGCGCTGGCGGCCCACAATGCCAGTCCCAGCAACAACAGCATCAAATTTCTTGTTTTCATCGGCGTTCAGCGCATCCGGACAGAAATTGCGATAATATCGCTGTTTCACCGATTGGTGTTAGTTATACAGCCAGGTTGCCGGTAATTTTCTATGCAAGAAAGACAAAATACGAACAAAACAGCTGCATCCAATCGCCTGTGGCTGATCATCAGTCTGGTCATTGTGGTTACCGTAGTTGCAGTGTTGATGGTGCCGAAGACAGGAGACCAGGTGGAAGATATACCTCCACCAGTGGCATCATCTGCGCCAGCAACAGATGGGGCATCGGTGGAGAAACCGGCTCCCGTCTCTGCAGGGAAGGCGGAGCCAGTCATGGATACTTCTACTGTAAAAAATGATGGTGATGCGGCGCGCAACTATCTGGCGGATGCAGCTGGAGAAGGGATAGCGCCGGAAGCGGTTTTCGCCCAAGCGCAGGAATTCCAGTCCCGGGGACGCTTTGCGGATGCCTGGTTGTTGTACTTCAGCGCGGCCAGGGATGGTCATGCCGGGGCGGCAATGGTGCTTGCAGAACAGGCGGATCCCAGATTCTTCCGGGCAGGTGCAACAGCACTCTCCCGTCCCGATGTGGTGCAGGCGCACAAGTGGTATCAGCAGGCACAACGCAATGGCAGCAAGCTTGCCAGCCAGCGCTTGCAGCAGCTGCTGGCAGATCTGGAAACATCTGCACGGGAAGGAGATGAACAGGCTGCGGTGCTGCTGGAACAATGGAAATGATGGAAATGATAAAAAAAGGCTGTTTATTGCTGCTGGTTTTGCTGAGCGCACAGCTGCTGGCGGATACGAAAAAACCGTTGCTCATGGAGGGCAAGAGCGCCCTCTATCAACGGGTGCTGACCGTACCTGAGGCTCGCCTGCACGATCAGCCTGGTGATGAGCAGGGCATGGCGACTATTCCCTTCAGCGCCTTCTATGTCTATGAGCGAAAAAACCTGCAGGATGGCCAATGGCTGCTGGTGGGGGTGGATCGCCATGGTGGCCTGGCTGGCTGGCTGGCGGAAAAGGACAGTATTTCCTGGAACCAGGGGCTGACCGTGGTATTCCGCAATCCCGCTGGTCAGGACCGGGTGCTGATGTTGCGCGACAAGGCAGCATTGAAGGCTCTGGCGAAGGATGCCGGAGGCGAGGAATACCGGCAGCTTTATGAACAGGCGGTACAAGGCGGGTTGCCAGTGGATTCCCCAGTTGTGGCGATCCAGCCTGCTGTACATATCGATATCCGCGAGAATTTCTATCTGGTGCCGATTCTTGACTTCGAAGATACCTGGCTGGGTGCGGAGCAGGCGCGCATGCTGAAGATCGCCAGTGTGCCGCTATCGGGCAAGGAAAGCCGGATGGCTGCAGAAGAAGATGGTCTGCAGAAAGAATATACTGCCGGTCTGGTGTTTGTCATCGACGCCAGCTTGTCCATGGATGAATACATCCAGCGCACCCGTGAAGCGGTGATGAAGATCTATGACCGCCTCGGCGATGCCGGGCAGCTTGGAAGAGTGAACTTCGGACTGGTGGCGTTTCGTGACCATGCGGGTGCGGCTCCCGGCCTGGATTACACCGCCAGAACCTTCGTTACCCTGGAGCAGGGGCGTGATCCCGGGGTGTTCCTGGAAAAGGTGGACCAGCTTTCTGCTGCAAAGGTTTCCAGCCAGGACTTCCGTGAAGACGCCTATGCCGGGCTGCAGCAGGCCATCGAGGGCATGGGCTGGCAGGGGCATGATGCCCGCTATGTGGTGCTCATTACCGATGCCGCCGCACGGGAAGGCAATGATCCCCTGTCCACCACGGGTCTGGGCACCGCCGAGCTGCGCCAGCTGGCCCAGGACAATGGCATTGCCCTGTTCGTGCTGCACCTGAAGACGCCTGCGGAGATGGCCGATCACCAGGCGGCGGAAGCCCAGTACCGGGAGCTGTCCGATTTCCCCGGCATTGGCAGTCTGTACTATGGTGTGCCCACGGGCAATGTGGAGGAGTTTGGTGCGGTACTGGACAGCCTTGCCGGGCAGATTTCCGCTCAGGTGGCCCAGGGGCTGGAAGAGCAGCCGCAGTCGGCAGAAGCACAGGCGCAACAGAATCCGCGCCTGAGCGAACTGCAGAGCAAGGTGGAAAAGCTGGGTTATGCCCTGCGCATGCAGTATCTGCAGCAGACCAAGGGGCAGCCGCCACGGGTCTTCAATGCCTGGATGCTGGATAGGGATTTCCGCCAGCCGCAGCGTCGCACTGTGGATGTGCGGGTGCTGCTCACCCGCGATCAGCTGTCGGATCTGCATGACATACTGCGCCAAGTGCTGCGCACCGCAGAGGACGGCCTGCTGTCGCCGCAGAACTTCCTCAACGAACTGAAAAGCCTGGCGGCCACCATTTCGCGCAATCCCGAAGAACTGGGGCGCACCACCGCAACCACGGCTGGGGAGGGCAACAGCCTGGTGGACATGGGCTTTATTGGCGACTATATCGAGGGCCTTCCCTATACCGGCGAGGTTATGTCCCTGTCTCTCGAAGACTGGCAAAATTGGCCTGCCGGGCGGCAGATCGATTTTTTGCGCAGCCTGGAAGAAAAGATCACCTACTACCGCGCCCTGCATGACAATACGGATTTGTGGATCAGCCTGGACAATGGTCCGGTCAGTGGTGATTCGGTGTATCCCCTGTCCCTGGACATGCTGCCGTAATGACGCAGGCCAGCACCCCGGAAATCATCTATCAGCTCAAGGACGTCACCAAAACCCGCAGCAGCAACGGCTATACCTTCGGCCTGCGGGTGCCTTCCCTGCGCATCCACCGGGGTGAGAAAATTGCCCTCATCGGCGAGAGTGGTTGCGGCAAATCCACCCTTCTGGACATGCTGGCCTTTATTCTGCAGCCCAGTGATGTAGGCAGCTTCCATTTTCAAGCGGGCCATGCCGACGCCGTTGACATCGGCGCCTCCTGGCGCAAGCAAAAGCGCAACCGGCTGGCGGCGCTGCGCAGGGAGCATATGGGCTATGTCATGCAGACCGGCGGCTTGCTGCCGTACCTGAATATCTACGACAACATCGACCTGTCCCGACGCATGCTGGGTCTGCCTGCAGACGGCACGGTGGAAAGTCTGGCGAAAGAGCTGGGGCTGGCGCGGCATCTGGGCAAATTGCCGGACTCCCTGTCTACGGGGGAACGGCAGCGCGTTGCCATAGGCCGGGCTCTGGCGCACCGCCCCGCCATCATTATTGCAGATGAACCCACGGCCTCGGTGGATCCCTTTGCAGCAGAAAAGATTATGTCCCTGTTCATCGGTATGGTGGAAGAGCGCAATATCACGGTGATTGTGGCCAGCCATGCCTGGCGGCATATCAAACAGCTGGGTCTGCGCCGGCTGGCGCATCATACCCGCCGATCTGGGGGGGGGCGCATGACTGAAACCGTAGTGAGCGGATGATGCTGCGTCAGCTGCGCCACAGCCTGGTCCTGGCAAGCAGGGACTATTTCCACGAATGGCGGATCTCCATTTGTTTCGTACTGGCGCTGGCGGCGGTGCTGGGGCCGATGCTGGTGCTGTTCGGCCTGAAATTCGGCATTGTGGGCAGCATGATTGAAGAGCTGGTGGAAGATCCGGTGAAGCGGGAAATCCGCCCTGTGGGCAGCGGCCGTTATGATCGGGCCTGGATAGACACGCTGCGTCAGCGTGATGATGTGGAATTTATCGTGCCGCGCATTCGCAGTATTGCCTCCACCCTGTCGGTGAGCAGCGAACAGGCCGGGCGCATCCTGCAGTTTGAGGTGATTCCTTCTGCCAATGGCGACCCGCTGCTGAATCCGCAGCTGGCAGCTCCGTCAGGCCTGGATCGGATCGTGCTATCCGCCAGCGCCGCGAAAAAGCTTCAGGTAAATGCAGGCGATCATATCGAGGGCAGCCTGCGGCGGCAGTACAACGGACGCAGAGAGCGGGTATCCCTGAATCTGCAAGTGGTGGCCATTGCCCCGGCAACGGCGTTCAGCCGCGACGGTTTGTTTGCTTCCGTGGCGCTGGTGGAAGCGCTGGAGGATTTTCGGGACGGGCATGCGGTTCCTGCCCTGGGCTGGGAGGGAGCGGATGCGGTGCAGGATCGCCGCTATACCGGCTTCCGCCTGTATGCCAAATCCATCTATGGTGTAGCAGCACTGCAGGAAAGCTTCGAACGCAGTGGCATCGATGTGCGCACCCGGGCGGCGGATATCGAAAGCGTACGGCGCATGGATCAAACCCTGTCTGCCATCTACTGGGCCATTGCCCTGATTGGCCTGGGAGGTTTTTCCCTGTCCCTGGGAGCGAGCCTGTGGGCGAACGTGGATCGCAAGCGCAAGGAGCTGTCGGTGCTGCGCCTGGTGGGTTTCCACACCGGTGAGATTATCCTGTTCCCGGTAGTGCAGGGGCTGTACACCGCGCTCCTTGGCTGGGCGCTGGCTTGCGGTATTTATGCTGCTGCTGCCTGGAGCATCAACTTCATGCTGGCACCGCAATTGGAGAGCGCGCAGAAAATCTGCCGCCTGCTGCCCGAGCACTATGCCATTGCCTTGGTGATAACCGCTGGTGCCTCCATGCTGGCTGCTATACTTGCAGGCATTCGTGCTGCGCGGGTGGAGCCTTCTGAAGGCTTGCGGGAAATATAGTTTTGTACCCAGATCCTGACATGGAAACGCGAAATAATGTGTAAGATGTTGGTTTCACAGGAGGAGAAAAAATATTAGTCGCACCCTTAGGTTCGGCGGCTATTTTTTCTCCTCCTGTGGAATCAAGAGATTGTGCAGGATTTGTGTTTCTATGTCAGGATCTGGGTTGTATATGAAAGCCGTTCGGAAAAACCTGATTTACCTGAGTTTGACCGCTGTAGTGGATGCTGTGAAACCGGCATCCGGATTGCCCTGATGCAGTATTTCTGGGAACAGCAGCTGGCCAAGGGGCTGGTGCAAATGGGGCTGACTGCCAGCCAGGGGCAACAGCAATTGTTGCTGGCCTATCTTGCGTTGCTGCAGAAATGGAACAAGGTTTTCAATCTGACCGCAGTGCGAGATCCTGCGAAAATGGTGTCCAGGCAGCTGCTGGACAGCCTGTCCATCCACAGCCTGCTGCGGGGCGGGCGGGTGCTGGATGTGGGCAGCGGCGCTGGCCTGCCGGGCATTCCCGTGGCGATTCTCAATCCGGAAAAGGCGTTTACCCTGCTCGACAGCAATAGTAAAAAGACCCGTTTTCTCCAACAGATAAAGTTGGAGCTGGGTCTGGATAATGTACGGGTGGAGCGGGACAGGGTCGAGCAATTCCAGCCAGAACAACTATATGACACCATTACCTCCCGTGCCTTTGCGACACTACCGGAGATGCTCCTCCTGACCCGGCATTTGCGTGCGCCTGGTGGCTGCTGGCTGGCGATGAAAGGCGGTGTGCCTGATGCCGAGCTAAGCGCCCTGGAGCAAGAATATCATTGCGAAATTCACCCTCTTTCTGTTCCTGGTGAAACCGGGCAGCGCCATGGGATATTGCTTTTTCCGGCCAGCCACAGGATGAAATAGATTCTGGGCGATGACAGGCCAGTAACGTAAAAGCAGTTGCGGGAGATGGCTCGGGTAATTTTCGCCTTCGTGTGCGGGAGATAGCCCGCATGTTTCACCGGAATCCAGATTTTTCCCGGAGAGATTTTCGTTCAGATTGTTCGAACGGACAAAAGTCGATGTCATTCATCGGCTTGCAGGCAGTTCGGGCAATCTGGGCGGAAAGATCCCGGGAAAAACTGG
>JAJRUY010000248.1 GCA_024277555.1 Gammaproteobacteria bacterium
ATCTGAAGGAAGATGGTGTTCGCAAGGTTGCCGGGGCCTACAAGCACAACCTGGAATTGCTCCAGGGGTTGAAAAAGGCCCAGTACGACCCAGATGGAAAAAGCTGACACAGCTGACAACGCCGCCGTTGAGAGCCTCCGCTGTTCTGCGATCATCGTCAATTTCAATGGTGGCGAGCTGCTGCTGGAAAGCCTTGCCGGGGTTCTGAACAGCACCCTGCCTGTCGAAGTTATCCTCGTAGACAATGCATCTACAGATGGGAGCGCGGTAAAAGCACAGGAGCATCACCCCGGGGTTCAGTTGATACGAAACAGCAACAACCAGGGGTTTGCCGTTGCCGCCAACCAGGGTCTGCGCGCAGCCAGGGGGGACTATTTGCTGTTGCTCAATCCGGATTGCATCGTGCAACCGGATACTCTGGAAAAAATGCTTGGAGTGTTGCACTCCTATCCTCAGGCAGGAATGGCAGGTTGCCGCATTCTGAATCCGGATGGCAGTGAGCAGCGGGGTTGTCGTCGCAATCTTCCTATCCTTGGCAGTGGCTTGCGTAAGGCTTTTGGCAGGCAGCGCGGGCAGGCAGAAGTGGATTTGCACCTGCAGCCGCTGCCGGATCAACCCCAGTTCGTCGAAGCGGTTTCTGGCGCTTTCATGCTCGTTCGCCGCCAGGCGCTGCAGGATGTGGGGCTTCTGGACGAGCAGTATTTTTTGCATTGTGAAGATCTGGACTGGTGCCGGCGTTTTCCGGATTCCGGCTGGAAGATCCTGTTTGTACCCCAGGTGGAGGTGATCCATCATCAGGGGGCTTGCAGCAAGGCGACCCCGATACGGGTTTCCTGGCACAAACACCGGGGCATGGCGCGGTATTATCGCAAGTTTCTTGCGGCGGAGAACGGTGCGCTCGCCTCTGTGCTGGTGATTCCCGGCATCTATGCACGTTTCCTGCTGCTGGCGGTCACTGCCGGCATCAGGAAGCTGGCAGGCAAAGCATGAAGGAACGCCTGCTTGACCTTGCCCGGGGTTTGCCGCCACATCCGGTGCTGGTGACTGGCGCCAGCGGGCGCATTGGCCGGCGGCTGGTGGAAGTTCTTGCGGCAGCGGGAGTTGCTGTTCGCGCAATGAGCAGGCGGGGGGATGGTGATATTCCTGCCGGCGCGCATTTGTATGTGGCTGATCTCCTGCAGGCACAAAGTCTGGAGGCTGCCGTTGACGGAGTCGCCACCCTGTTTCATCTGGCCAGCTATGCGCCCCCGGCAACGGATTTACAGCCGGAGAATCATCCCCTGCACCAAGCCGTTACCGTTACTGGCACCCGGAACCTGTTGGATCGGGCTTCGACGGCTGCGGTGGCGTCTCTGGTATTTACCAGCTCCACGCGAGTGGTGGATGGCAGCAAAAGCCTGTATGCACAATCCAAAATCGAGGCCGAGAAATTGGTGCTGGCAAGCGCTGATACGATGAAAACAGCCGTCCTGCGCCTGCCTCCCGTGTACGGCTTTGCCCGCCAGGGCAGTATCGCGCAAATGCTGGCGGCCATTGATGCGGGACGTTTGCCGCCGCTGCCGGATTTTGGTGACAGGCGCTCCCTGGTGCATGTGGATGACGTGGTGCAGGGGCTGCTGCTGGCTGCGCTGTCGCCTGTATCTGCGGGCAAAACCTATACGGTTACGGATTTGCAGCAATACTCCACCCGGCAGATCTATGAATTGATTTGCAGGGCGCTGGGCAGGGAACCTCCCTCCCGGGCTGTTCCGCAGTGGTTGCTGGGCCTTGGAGCAGGCGCCGGTAGCCTGCTGGAAACAATTACCGGCAGGAAAATGCCGTTGAACCGGGACAAGCTGAACAGCTTGCGCAGGTCTGCATGTTTCGATGCACAGGAAATTGTCCAGGATCTGGAGTTCTCGCCACTGTATACCCTGGAAGGCGCCCTGCCGGAAATCGTTCGTCGGTACCGTAACTGATCCGGGATTGACTGATTTGGAGGCAGCAGGAACGATTTTTTTGCGGGCAAGCCGGATTACATTTTTCCTCAATCACTGATGAGTGGTATGATTCAAAAAGTTATGACTTACTGTCAGGCGTTCCCGTAAACGCCTGACCCCGGACTCGAGGAAATGATTGTGGTAAAGAAATTCCAATCTTCTGTTCTATCTCTCTTGGCTGTTGCGGCCATGGGTTCTGCTACCGTGGTAGCTGCCGAAGATGATGTGGTGGCCCGCATCAAACCTGTGGGCGAGGTGAATGTGGCGGATCAGGCAGCAGCTGCGGCTGCTCCAGCCGCGACTGCTGCACCGGCAGTCGCAGCAGCTTCTACTGCTGCAGCACCTGCAGCCGCATCTGACGATCCTGGCGCGGCCTTGTATCTGGCGAAAGGTTGTATGGCTTGTCATGGCGCAGATGGAAAGACCACGATCATGGATACCTACCCGAAGATTGCCGGTCAGAGTGTCGAGTACGCCCTGGCGCAAATGAAGGACATCAAGACCGGCGCTCGCAGCAACGGTCAAACGGTGGTGATGAAAGGCCTTGTTGCCGGCGTGTCTGATGAAGACCTGAAAACCATTGCCGAGTGGTTGTCCAAACAATAAGCTCTTATTCGAGCATTGCCTTGAGGCTGGCCAGGTGGGATTTCCCCCTGGCCTTCTTTTCTTCCGCAGATATGTTGCTCTCCCGCCCTTCCCATTGCAGATCTTCCTCGGGAAGCTCCTGCAG
>JAJRUY010000249.1 GCA_024277555.1 Gammaproteobacteria bacterium
GCCGTCTTTCCAGTAGGGGCGCAGCGCCGCGGAGATCATATGTGGACCAAGGTCTGATCCGCCGATGCCGATGTTGACAATATCCGTGATGGGTTTGCCGCTGTAGCCCTTCCATTCGCCGTGGCGAACGCGACCGCAAAAGTCCTCCATTTGCTTCAGCACCCGGTTCACTTCGGGCATGACATCCTTGCCATCTACCATAACGGGGGTGTTGGATTGGTTGCGTAATGCGGTGTGCAGAACCGCTCGGCCTTATGTATTGTTGATCCGCTCACCCTGAAACATGCGTTTGATCCAGCCTTTCAGATTCGCGCCATCGGCAAGTGCAAGCAACAATTCCAGGGTTTTTCCGGTAATCAGATTCTTGGAATAGTCCAGCAGCAGCTCCCCGGACTCGAGGGAAAAGCGTTCAAAGCGTTTGGGGTCTGCTGCAAACATTTCCCTCAGATGGCGCTGCTTTATCTGTTGCGCATGTTCCCGTAGAGATTGCCAGGCGGGTTCCAGGTTTTCTGGGGAGGATTGGGATGTATTGGGCATAGTTAAAGCGTTAGCCGATGATTCCTGGCAGCAAGCATAGCATATACCAAGACAAACAATAACAAGGCATCATTATTTATAGGTACTGTCCTTTGTCCTGTGGATCGGGAATAACCTGGAGGTTGCAGCTTGGAGTCGTGCCCCGGTGTGACAAAAAATGAATTTTTCGAGATGCTCTTTATATCAGATCGTCCGCCACTTTCAGGAGTTTGTCCGTGTCGGCCACATACTGATTGGATTTTGTCTCCTTGAGCAGCCCCTTGCGCTTGAAGTCAGCTATGGTGCGGCTGGCGGTTTCAGTGGTGATGCCGAGAATGGCGCCCATGTCTTCCCGGTTGAACAATTCACACCGATGCTCTTCATCACATACCAGCTTGATCAGCAGGCGAGCCACGCGTTGTCGTGCGGATCCGGTGGACAGTTGTGTGATCCACAGATCCGCATCCGCCAAGGCGCGTTGCCAGCGTTTCATCAGCTCCTGGTGCAGTTGTGCGTTTTCTCTGCTCAGGCGCTGCACCACATCAATGGGAAGGACGCAAACCTCGGTCGCTTGCATGATCACCGCGTCATGTTGATATTCGCCTCCCAGCAGCGCCTCCATTCCTGTAACATCCGTGCTGCGTAGCAGACGTACAATGCGCTGGGTTCCTTCGGGCAGGTACTGAACCAGCTTTACCAGCCCGCTACGAATGGTTAACAGGCGATCGGCTTTGTCGCCTGCGCGATAGAGAATATCGCCAGGCTGCAGGGGCAGTTGTTCGATAGGCTTGTGAATATGTTCGAAATCCTTTTCCTGCAGGCCCGCAAACAGTACCGTGTCGCGTATGGAACACACATTGCAGTTCGCTTCACCTTTCCAGGCATCTTCTTGGGTGACAGTATTGGTCATGGCAAAGTAGATTTGATCCATTTTCCCTGAATCCAGGGATTCGGGGCTATAGTAAAAGTGGTTTTCGGTGCAATGATAACAATCAAAGATCGGCAGTTGACAGCACTATTTTTTTCTGTTTTTTCATATGTGGATGATTCATATTTATGTCACTGGTTTCATTAAGAAAAATATCTATTTCCTTTGGTCATCCCGGGTTGCTGGAAGACTTGGATCTGGCGGTTGATAAGGGAGAGAGAATCTGCCTGATCGGGAGAAACGGGGAAGGCAAGTCAACCCTGATGAAAATCATTACCGGGGAACTGGTGCCGGACACTGGCGAAGTCAGAACAATGCAGGGCGCCCGCATTACCCGCTTGAGTCAGGAAGTGCCGCAGAATTATGCGGGCAAGGTGTTTGATCTGGTTGCGGATGGACTGGGTGCGCTTGCCGGGTTGATCAAGGAGTACCACTCTGCCTGTGTGAGTCTAGCTGATGAGGGTGGAGATGCCGCCATGAATCGCCTGTCACGGATTCAGCAGGAAATGGAAACTGCAGGCGGCTGGCAGCTGGAGCAGCAGGTGGAGCAGATAATCTCGCGTATGGATCTGATGCCGGATGCAGAGTTTTCCAGCTTGTCCGGCGGAATGAAGCGTCGCGTGTTGCTCGCCCGGGCATTGGCCGGAGATCCGGATCTGCTGCTGCTGGATGAGCCGACCAATCATCTGGATATCGAATCCATCGCCTGGTTGGAGGAATTTCTACTGGGGTGGCGCGGCAGTGTGCTTTTTATCACCCATGACCGGGCATTTTTGCGCAGGCTGGCCACCCGGATTATTGAGCTGGATCGGGGCAGGATCAGTGACTGGCCTGGTGATTACGACAACTATCTGCGGCGCAAGGCGGAAATGGAAAATGCAGAAGCCAGGGAAAATGCCCGCTTTGACAAAAAGATGGCCGAGGAAGAAGTGTGGATTCGCCAGGGAATCAAGGCCAGACGCACCAGAAATGAAGGAAGGGTGCGCCAGCTACAGGCGATGCGGGAAGCCGCCAGACAAAGGCGCAAGAAGCAGGGCACGGCCACCCTGGTAATGAACAGGGCAGAATTATCCGGCAAGCTGGTGTGTGAAGCAGAGAATGTCAGCTACGCTTGGGATGGCAAGCCCACCATTCGCGATTTCAGCAGCACCATCCTGCGTGGCGACCGGGTAGGCATTATCGGTCCCAACGGTTGCGGGAAATCCACCCTGCTCAACTTGTTGCTGGGAAAGCTGCAACCGAACCAAGGCCAGATCAGAATGGGCAGCAAAGTGGAAGTGGCATATTTCGATCAACTGCGCGCACAACTGGATGATGAAGCCACGGTGATCGACAATGTGGCGGGAGGCGCCGATACCGTCACCATCAACGGGCGTTCCAAACATATCATTGGCTATTTGCAGGATTTCCTGTTTCCACCGGCACGGGCGCGCCAGCCGGTAAAGGCGCTCTCAGGCGGAGAGCGCAACCGTCTGTTACTGGCCAAGTTGTTTGTCAAACCTGCAAACCTGCTGGTAATGGATGAGCCTACCAATGATCTGGATGTAGAGACTATGGAGCTGCTGGAAGAGTTGCTGCTGGATTACAAGGGGACGCTGTTGCTGGTCAGTCATGACCGGGTTTTTCTGGATAACGTGGTTACCAGTAGTCTGGTGTTTGAAGGGGAGGGACGGGTGAACAGCTATGTAGGGGGCTATAGTGACTGGCTGGTGCAGCGGCAATCCATAGCTGGCGGAAGCTGCTGGGGCGGAGAAAAGCAGAAACAGCCGAAACCCGCAGCAACAACCACCAAAGCATCCACAGGAAAACTGGGCTACAAGGAGCAGCGGGAGCTGGATGCCTTGCCCGGAGAAATCGAGGCGCTGGAAGCCGGGCGAAAGGAACTGGAGGCTGCATTGGCTGATTCTGAAATATATCGTAGTGAGCCGGATCGCATTGCAACATTGACCTCACGGCTGCAGGAGCTGAACTGCGAGCTGGAGGAAAAATATGCGCGTTGGGATGGCCTGGAGGAAAAGTCGGCAGCAGGTTGCGGAAAAGGACACTGAGCCTTGAATCTATTTCTTTTCAGTGATAAATAAGAGATACTTGTAAAGACGTTGCTGGAAATGCCTGCGAACGGGCTTGAGGTGCTGTGGTTGACAAGAGAAGGGGGTTGCGGACTGGAGGCAGTTGTTGTTGCTAGCGGATCCCGCTTTCGTCAATGCTGCTTCAAAGAAACGGGGGATCTGGATATCCAACCGCTTGCCGTGCTCGCGAGGCTTCTCAAATACTGCGGCAGTGAATGTATATGTGGGGCATGGCTTGTCCGTTGGTGGGCAAGGGGATAATCAAATGAACCAGAAAAAACGGCCTGTTGGAGAGCAATCTGCTCCACGGAAGACCAATGGGAACGTGACTTCAATATTTGGCCGCGAAAATCAGTCCGTGGTCGTGGTTGATGACCAGTCTACAGGGCGCACCATTCTCAAAAGTATAATCTCCGGTATTTCCCCAAGAATTTCTTGCGAGGTGTTTGCCGATCCCTATCAGGCCCTGGAATATTGCAAGGCTCATGTTCCTGACCTACTGATTACGGATTACAAAATGCCGAAAATGAATGGCGTGGAGCTGATTCGCAGGATACGTTCCATTGAGGGTGGGGAGGATGTTCCTGCGGTAGTGGTGACAGTTCTGCATGACCGCAAGATCCGCTATGAAGCCCTCGAGGCCGGCGCCACCGATTTCCTTTCCCGGCCGTTTGATCACTACGAATGCCAGGCACGCTGCCGCAACCTGTTGTTGCTCCATCAGCACCAGAAGCAGGTTGCAAACCGGGCCTGGATGCTGCAAGGATTGGTGTCCAAAGCCACTGAAGCGGCAACGGCCCGCGAGCAGGAAACCCTCATGTGCCTGGCCAAGGCCGGAGAATACCGGGATGAAGGAACCGGCAACCATGTATATCGCATGGCGCGCTATTCTTTGGAAATCGCCCGTGGTTTGGATCTGAGTGAGGAAACCTGCGATGTCATCGTCCAGGCAGCCCCACTGCATGATATTGGCAAAATTGGCATTCAGGACAACATTCTGCTCAAGCCAGCGCGCCTCACGCCCGATGAACGGACGATCATGGAAACTCATACCACCATTGGTTTTGATATTCTCAAAGGCAGCTCTTCGTCCTATTTGTCCATGGCGGCGCGTATCGCCTTGCATCACCATGAGCATTATGATGGAAGGGGCTATCCTCACGGCCTGAAGGCCGAGGAGATCCCGCTGGAAGCGCGGATCGTTGCAGTTGCAGATACACTGGATGCCCTGATGACAGTTCGTCCCTATAAAAAAGCCTGGTCCAGGGATAAGGCGCTGGCGTACCTGAAAGAGCATTCCGGAACACATTTCGATCCGGATTGTGTATCCGCACTGTTTGAAAGAGAGGAGCAGGTGCGCAAGGTTTACGAAGAACTGCCGGATAAATATCAGGAATAGCCCGGATGTTTCACCAGGAAGTCCGATGATTGTGCCGAGATTGTTGTTCAGAGGCGAATTTCTGATCGAATCAATAGCCCAAGCTATTGATGAGTGAAGAAATATCGTCTCTGGGCAACAAGATCGGCGCAAGGGCGGACTTAACAAACAC
>JAJRUY010000250.1 GCA_024277555.1 Gammaproteobacteria bacterium
GACAGCAGCCAGGAACGATCCAGGTGCAATGTGCGCAGACAAACTTCATTCGCCATTGTCTTGCTCCAGGCTGTCGAGAATGGAATCCACCAGTTCCGGGGTCAGGTTTTCATAATACTGTTTGCCGATCTGGAACATGGGCGCTCCACCGCAGGCTCCCAGGCATTCCACTTCCTTAAGAGTGAATTTGCCATCTTCCGTGGTTTGCCCCAGCTTGATGCCCAGGCGTTTTTCCAGGTGATCGACAATATTTTCCGAGCCGCAAATCATGCAGGAAACATTGGTGCATACACAGATTTTATGGGCACCCACCTTGCTTAGTTCGTACATGGAATAGAAGGTAGCCACCTCGTATACCGCGATCGGCGGCATATCCAGGTAGTCGGCAATCCTGTCCATCAGCTCTTGGGTCAGATAGCCACCATTGTCATCCTGAACTATACGCAAGGCCGCCATAACAGCTGACTGCTTCCACTCATCCGGATACTTGGCTACCCATTGGTCTATCTCCGCCCGGATCTGTGGCGAAAACAGGGTTTCCTTGTCTGCCCGCTTGTCAGCGCGAGCCCAGGGTTCACAGCGAAGGGTCATCAGCGGTCGATCTCCCCAAAAACAACGTCCATGGTGCCAATAACAGCTACCACATCTGCAAGCATATGCCCCTTGGTCATTTCATCCATGGCCGCCATATGGGCAAACCCAGGAGCGCGAATTTTTAATCGGTAAGGCTTGTTGGCACCATCAGCTATAATGTAGCAACCAAATTCACCCTTGGGTGCTTCCACCGCAAAATAGGCTTCACTCTCAGGAATGCTGTAGCCTTCCGAAAACAATTTGAAGTGATGAATCAGGGCTTCCATGTCGTCTTTCATCTTTTCCCGAGGCGGCGGCGCAACCTTGTAGTCTCCCACCATTACCGGCCCCGGGTTGTTCTTCAGCCAGTCCACACATTGCTTCACGATGTGGTTGGACTGGCGCATTTCCTCGATACGCACCAAGTAACGGTCATAGGAATCCCCATTGGTGCCGATAGGAATGTCGAAGTCCACTTTGTCATAGGCTGCATAAGGCTGTTTCTTGCGCAGATCCCAAGCAATACCGGAGCCGCGAATCATGGGGCCAGTGAACCCCAGCTGACGCGCCCGCTCGGGAGTGACAACACCAATCCCAACCAGGCGCTGCTTCCAGATGCGGTTGTCCGTAAGCAAGGTTTCGTATTCGTCGATATAGCCGGGGAAGCGTTGGGTAAAGTCCTCGATAAAATCCAGCAACGAGCCTTGCCGCGCCTGATTGCGGTATTTCACTTCCTTTTCGCTGCCCAGATGGCTCATTTCATAGCGTGGCATCTGATCCGGCAGATCGCGGTAGACACCGCCAACCCGGTAGTACGCAGCATGCAGGCGTGCTCCGGACACAGCTTCGTAGCAGTCCATGAGGTCTTCCCGCTCGCGAAAGGCGTACAGGAATACGGTCATGGCTCCCACATCCAGAGCATGCGCTCCCAACCACATCAGATGATTGAGAATTCGGGTGATTTCATCAAACAACACCCGGATGTATTGGGCGCGCTCCGGCACTTCCACGCCCAGCAATTTTTCAATGGTGCCGACATAGCCGTGCTCATTGCACATCATGGACACATAGTCGAGACGATCCATGTAGGGAATCGAATGATTGTATGGCTTGTGCTCGGCAAGTTTTTCCGTGCCCCGGTGCAACAGCCCTACATGGGGGTCGGCGCGCTGTATAACCTCACCATCCATTTCCAGAACCAGACGCAACACACCGTGCGCGGCTGGATGCTGGGGGCCGAAATTGAGGGTGTAGTTACGAATCTCAGCCATCCGCCTGCTCCTCTTCCTTCACCGGCTTGCAACCTTCTTCATAGCGGTAATCATGCCGTACCACTCTCGGCACCAAAGTGCGTTGTTCAATCGTGACCGGCTCGTACACCACCCTGCCCTTGTCTTCGTCATAGCGCATCTCTACCTGTCCAACCAAGGGGAAATCCTTGCGGAAGGGATGGCCGATGAAGCCATAATCGGTAAGAATCCGGCGAAGATCTGGATGGCCGTTAAACAGGATGCCAAACATATCAAAGGCTTCACGCTCGAACCAGTTGGCGCCATTCCAGATCCCGGTAACAGAATCCACTACCGGATAATCGGCATCCAGAAATGTTTTCACCCGCAAACGCACATTGTGGGAAAGGGAAAGAAGGTGATAAACCACTGCGAAGCGGCTTTCCACCTGAAAATCAGTAACGGCTTCCCGCTCGGCACCCCGGCTAAAACCGGTATTTGGCGCATCTTCGGCATTCCATTCCGAGTGACCATAAGCGGCATAATCCACACCGCAGACATCGATGCACTGCTCGAATCCCAAGTCATGATAGCTGCGCAGAACCTGCATCACAGCCAGCAACTGCTCTCGAGGAACAACCAAGGTCAGCTCTCCGTTGGCGCGCGTCCATTTGCACTCCCCGTAATTCTCTTCCAGCTGGTCTTCGAGAGCTTCTTCCAGGTCGTCGAGTCTGTCTTCTATACTCATGCCGTTTCCTCAACCTTGGAACGCGCAATGGTAGTGGTTCTGCGGATTTTGCTTTGCAACTGCACGATGCCATACAACAAGGCTTCGGCGGTAGGAGGGCAACCGGGAACATAGACATCCACCGGCACTACACGATCGCAGCCCCGAACCACTGCGTAGGAATAGTGATAGTAACCACCACCATTGGCGCAGGAGCCCATGGAAATCACCCATTTGGGATCGGGCATCTGGTCATAGACCTTGCGCAGTGCGGGTGCCATTTTGTTCACCAGGGTTCCGGCCACGATCATCACATCAGACTGGCGCGGGCTGGGTCGGAAGATGATACCAAAGCGATCCAGGTCATAACGCGAGGCGCCCGCCTGCATCATTTCCACCGCGCAACAAGCCAGGCCAAAGGTCATGGGCCACATGGAGCCGGTACGCGCCCAGTTGATCACGGTATCCAGAGAAGTGGTGACGAAGCCTTCCTCAAATACCCCTTCTATTCCCATTCCAGCGCTCCCTTCTTCCACTCATAGATGAAACCAAGCACCAGAATGCCGAGGAAAATCATCATCGCCCAAAAGCCCACCGGACCAATTTCGTCCAGCACTATAGCCCAGGGAAAGAAAAATGCTATTTCGAGATCGAACAGAATAAACAGGATGGCGACCAGGTAAAAACGCACATCGAACTTCATGCGCGCATCTTCGAATGCCTCAAAGCCACATTCGTAACGGGAACCCTTTTCTTCATCAGGATTATGCGGGGAAAGAATAAACCCCATGCCCATGGCGGCAACGCCGACAAAGAGACCGATGACGATGAAGATCAGTATTGGCAGATAGTTTTCCAGCACTTGAAACCAGCCCCCTCCTGGCGTATTCATTATTGTCGAATTATCAGGCGAACCTAGTCTATTGCAGTGCAGACTTCAGGTCAAACTTTCGCGCTGACAATAAGCAATTACTTATTTCGTTTTGAAATTATCAATTATTATGCTGTGTTCAATGGCACCCACCAAGCTGGATACCAACAAATCAAATGGTGCCGAAGGCCGGACTTGAACCGGCACGGCTTGCGCCACTACCCCCTCAAGATAGCGTGTCTACCAATTCCACCACTTCGGCATAAACTCGAAAAAAATCTACTCTGACCTTGGCTCTGCCTCTACCGGTACGGGCACAATCGGAACCGCAGAGTCATTTGCAGCCTCGGGAACCACCGGCAAATCAGATTCCGCAGCGGGAACAGGCTGGCTTTCCGTTGTCTGGGCATCAATCATCAGGCCGGAATCACGGGCTGTCTCCATTGCCATCCACGCCAGGGTCAGACTGGTAACAAAAAACAGCAATGCCAGCACACCTGTCGTCCGGCTAAGAAAGTTGGCCGAACCTCTTGCACCAAATACCGTGGACGATGCGCCACTACCAAAGGCAGCGCCCGCATCAGCACCCTTGCCATGCTGAATCAGAATCAGAGCAATAAGCCCGATGGACAGAAACAGGTGAACCACTACTAAAATCGTATGCATTGATTATTGTCTCTCAAACCTTAATCGTTGGCAGCCGTACAGATGCCAAGAAAATCTTCCGCCTTCAGGGAGGCCCCACCAATCAACCCCCCGTCAATATCCGCCTTGGCGAGCAGCTCTGCGGCATTATCAGGTTTCATACTACCACCATAGAGTATACGCAGGCCTTCAGCCACTGCCGCGCTGCTTTGTGCGACACGGCCGCGGATAAAGGCATGCACATCCTGCGCCTGTTCCGGACTGGCGGTCAGGCCGGTGCCAATGGCCCACACGGGCTCATAGGCAACTACTCCTTCGCCAAGAACATCCACTCCACAGTGTTCAATAACCGCATCGATCTGGCGAGCCACCACTTCCTCTGTAATGCCGCTTTCGCGCTGTTCCTGAGTCTCACCGATACAGAACAGAGGCACCAGACCAGCCTTGCGAGCCGCGGTAAATTTCTCCGCCACCAACTGATCTGTTTCAGCGTGATAGGTGCGGCGCTCAGAATGGCCGATGATCACATATTTACACCCGAAATCAGCCAGCATGGAGCCGGCGATTTCGCCGGTATAGGCGCCGGCCTCATGCACGGACAGATCCTGACCACCCCAGGAGATGGGGGTGCCGGACAGCTGGCCCTGCACCTCGGGAATGAAAACCGCAGGAGGACAAACAGCGACCTCTGCCACCTTTACCTTGGCAATACCAGCTTTCAAACCAGCCAGCAGCTCCCTGACGCTTGCCAGTGAACCATTCATCTTCCAGTTTCCAGCTACCAATGGTTGACGCATAATGAACTCCTGCATGAAATCCCCTGAAAAACCATCCAGAGGGTTCCGGAAAAATCAAGCCGCGTAGTTTACCAACTGGAGCAGAATTA
>JAJRUY010000251.1 GCA_024277555.1 Gammaproteobacteria bacterium
CGCAGGTCATCCAGCAGATTGGACACCCCATCATAACCGCGCAGCCAGTTCTGCACCTCCCAGGAAGACTGGGACAAACGATCCAGATCATCTCCGGTAATACGGATATGGATCGCCCTTCCCGCCGGCCCTACCTTGGGTTCACGGAACTGAATGCTGATCACATTGGGCAGGTCACCGCTGTTCTCCCGCCAGCGCCTGGTCAGCTCCACCATGGGCGTGTTGCGTATTTCGGTATTGAGTACATCCAGGGTAATGGTCGCCAGATGTGGGCCGTTTTCCGGCACATCCGCATGCACTCCAAAAGCCACCTGCACATTCCTGACCAAAGGCTCGGGTTCCTCCTCGCTCAGTTCAGCATTGGTTTTCGTCAAAGCCTCCAGCAGGTGTTCCACCACCAGCCGGGTTTCTTCCAGGGGCGTACCCTGGGGCAACAGCACCCGGGCATCCACAGTATTGCCTTCAAGATCGGGGAAGGCCTTGAACTTCACCGTGCCCGTGGCGATCAACCCCACGGAAAAAACCAGTATGGCCAGCGCCAGCCCAAGGGTAAGATAACGAAACTCGATTGCCTTGTCGGCCACCTTCCCCACACCATCGCGCATCCGCAGAAATCCGCTCTCCATCTTGTCGCGCCATGCAGGGCGGGTTTGGCGCTGCGCATGCTCCAGCGAATGCTTCAAATGGCGTGGCAGCACCAGCATGGCCTCGATCAGGGATACGGTAAGCACAGACAGCAGCACCACGGGCAATACACCGAGGATCTGGCCGATATCTCCCTTCATCATCAACAGACTGCCAAACAGGAAGGCCGAGGTCAGGTAGGAAGAAAATACGCCACGGAAGACCTTCCTGACCCCATCAATGGCCGCCTGAGCCGGAGTTTTGCCTTTAGCATGCTCATGCTCGATGCTCTCGGAAATTACAATGGCATCATCCATGAGAATGCCAATGGCCATCAGCAAGGCAATCATGGAGATCATGTTGATGCTGACACCAAACAACACCATCAGAGCCAGACCACCGAGAAAGGATATCGGCAATCCCAGCGCCACCCAAAAGGTATAGCGCCAGTTGAAGAATAAAAACAGGGCAAGGCCTGCCAGTATCAATCCCTGCCAGCCATTTTTCAGCAGCAGTTGCAGCCGATCCCGCACCCCGGTGGCTACATCCTGGGTAATGGTCAGCCGGGTGCCCTGGGGCAGAATGGCATTTTCCCGCTCCACAAACCCGGCAACGGCATCAAACACCTTGAGAGTGTCATCAATGGTGTTTTTGCTTACCACCAGCACTGCGGCAGGTTTGCCATTGAGTTCGATATATTGTTCCCGGTTCTCGAATCTGTCCTCCACCCTGGCAATATCTCCCAAACGGATCTCGCCACCCTCTTCCGTCTTCAGAATCACCAGATCACGCAGCGCCTCGGCGCTCTTGCGGGCATTGTCAAAGCGGATCTGGTAATCCCTGTCTGCGGTTTCCAGGGTTCCTGCAGGCAGCTCGACAGCCTGGGCACCCACCTTGTTGGCAATATCCTGAACGCTGAGCCGGTATTTGCGCAGACTCTGGGCCGGCACCAGCACCTGCAACTGATGGGTGGAAAAACCCGTGACCTTGACCATGGGAATGCGCGGATCCTCGAGCATGCGCTTGCGATAGTATTCCGCCAGATCCTTGAGTTCGGATACCGTCAGTTTGTCAGCGGTAATGGCCACACTGACCACAGGACTGGTGCGCCCAAGTTGAACAATGACCGGATCTTCCACTGCAGTGGGGAAATTCTGGATACCATCAACAGCCACCTTGATATCATCCGTAAACTGCTGAATATCACCCTGCTCCTGCATTTCCAGGGTAAAGATGCCTACATTGTCCCTGGCATCGCAAACCTGCTCCTTGAGAAAACTGATGCCATCGGTGGCATCCTCCAAAGGATTGCAGATGCCTTCTTCCACATCTGCGGGACTGGCTCCCGGATAAATCACCGAAACCTGCACCTTGCTCTGCTTGAGGGTGGGAAAGGACTCCTTGTTCAGATGCTGCAGAGAAATCAGGCCAATGGCGATGATCGCCAGCATGACAATATTGGCCACCGTGGGGTGGGTAGTGAAATACCGGATCACTTTTCTATCTCACGGATGGCAGATTCATCCCCTCTGGCCGCAGCCAGGAATTTGCGCACATAGTCCTGAGCCGGTACGGGCTTGAGCGGCAAGCCTTCGATCACCGGAATCACATCACTGATGACGATGTTTTCACCCTCTTCCAGCCCCTGTTTAACCACCACGAATTGCCCCTGGCGGTAGAGTATGTCCACAACACGGATTTCCAGGCGTTTATCCTCACGCACCACATAGACCCGCCCTTCGTGTACCGACTTGCGGGGAATCACCAGCATGGGTCTTGGCGGGGCATAGAAACTCACTGCGGCGAACATGCCCCTGAGCAACGGCGGACGTTCCCCGGGAATGACTCGTGCATAAGGGTTGTCCACCCGCACCACCAGACTTACGGTGTCCCGCCTCGGGTCGATTGACTCTCCAATGCGCAGCAGCTTGCCCTGCCAGTGTGCCGCCTCGGGAAACCCCACCAGGCGCACCCTGGCTTCCAGATCGATGGAATCGAGGATGCTCCATAAACCCTCTGGCCGGTTCAAGTCGATACGCTCATGCTGCTGATTGGCGAACAGCGGACGAAACAGGCGCGTGGGAAGTTCTGCGGTAATTTCCACCGCATCTGTTCCCAGCGCCTCAAACAAAACAGCACCAGCGGCGGTGAACTCTCCTTTCTCCACAAACACTTCACCAATGCGCGCATCCATGGGCAGGCTGATTTCCGTGCGTCCCAGGGTATCCCGGGTCTGAGCCACCTGGGTCTGTGATTGTTTGATTTGAGCCTGCAGCGCAGCCTTGCGGCTTTCATAGGCCCTGAGTTTTCCTTCCAGATCAGCAACCTGCTGCTTGAGCTGCAACACCTTCTGTTCCTCTGCATCCACACTGGAACGCGCCACCAGCTTCTTTTGCCAGATTTCCAGAATGCGCTGGTATTCCTTTTCCTGTACCGCCAGATTCTTGCGCATGATGGCCAGCAGCACGCGAGTATTTTCCTCTTCCGTCTCCAGCTGGCGCAGGCTGGATTCGATCCCCGACAGCCCGGCCTTGCTCTGCTCGAGAGAGAACTCAAAAGTCGTCGGTTCGATGCGCAACACCACGGTTCCCTTTGGCAGGCTGGCACCCTTGCGCAGTTGGGGATGGATATAAACGATCTTGCCACTGACTTCGGACTTGGCCTTGACAGTTACCCTGGGCTCCACATTGCCATATCCGGTGGCATGGGAGCGATAGGGGATTTTCTCCACTGTCATCACTTCCACGGCCCTGACGGGATATTGCAGGTCTTCATGGGCGATTGGGGGCTTGGTTTTCACCTTGAATACCACCATGGCCACAGCCACAGCCACAATCAGCAGCAGAATATATTTCTTTTGCAGTATATTTTTCATGGGTCAACCATGGTTCATGCACAATCAGTGACAATAACAGGGCATCATATCCCAACTACAGACGGCAAATCGTTTCAAACCGTTTCAACGGGACGTCATCGAGACTGGCCTCCGTCCGGCATCTTCCCGCCTTCCCCCATTTGACCTGCCTCAAACAGGGTGGACTTTGTTCCTTCAATCGCTGCAAATCAGACTAAATTTAATTATATGACCACACTAGCGTCCGGTTAAAAATCGAATAGATTCAATTGGTTAGAAACATGGGGCTCTGGTTTTTGCTGTAGTGCATCCATAACTATTTGTTTTATAAGCCTTTGTTCAAAAAGATTGACTTCCAAAATGTGTAG
>JAJRUY010000252.1 GCA_024277555.1 Gammaproteobacteria bacterium
CATCCCGCCTGAGGTTTCAGCGTGAGTACAGGCCGGTAATGGTGCTTTCCGCCAATTTATGCTGGTTGATGAAAAACCCCACCTGGGCTGCAGGCGCATCCTCCCCCTGAGGCAGCTTTTCCACGTCCAGGGCATACAGGGTGAACCGGTAGCGATGTACGCCGTGGCCTTTGGGAGGGCAGGGTCCTCCATAGCCGGCTGTGCCAAAATCTGTGCGTGACTGTACTACCTGCGCGGGCAGAAGCCTCAGTTCGGGGTTGCCAGCGTTTTGGGGCAGCTGCCTGGTGTCTTCAGGAATATTGAATACCACCCAGTGCCACCAACCGCTGCCGGTAGGCGCATCTGGATCATAAACCGTCAGGGCAAAGCTCCTGGTTCCTGTGGGAACGTCCTTCCATTTGAGGGCGGGGGAAATGTTTTTACCATCACAGCCAAATCCCTGGTATTCCTGCTGCTTCGTCATGCGCGTCTGGTCGGAAATATCCGGACTTAGCAGTTCCAGCGCCATGCTCGGTTGCATGCCAAGAGCAAGCAAACTGCCAATGATGATGCCTGTAGATTGCCGCATGAAAAAATCCTCCCAAAATGGTGATGCATGGCTGCTGTTTTTGTACAAGTCCTGATCAGGCCCATTTGCATCATTCCGGCTTGATCAGAAGCTCCTTATAGCATACCTCGATCAGACTGTGTTAGGGTGCGACAAAACTGATCTACAAGGAGATGTGATCAATGAATAAAATCAGGACTTGCCTGCTGTGGCTGTTGCTGCTGTTTCCCCTGTTGGTGCAAAGTGGGGAGCCAGAACTCTTGCTGCTGAAAAAATACCGGCCGGGGATGGATGTCAATGGCTGGTTGATGAGTGAGAAACTTGATGGTGTTCGTGCCTATTGGGACGGGCGCAAGTTGCTTACCCGCCGGGGCAAGCATATTGCTGCCCCCCACTGGTTTACCAAAGACCTTCCCCCTTTTGAGCTTGATGGTGAGCTATGGATTGCCAGGGGCAGCTTTGAAGAGACTCTCTCCGTGGTTTCACAGGATCAACCACATGCCCGGTGGCGGCGTGTCAGCTACAACATTTTTGAACTGCCCCATGCTCCGGGGGGACTCAAAGAGCGTCTGGGAAAACTGCAGGCTTATCTGATCCGGCATCCGCTGGAGCATGTACGGATTATTCCACAGACAGTTTGCCGTGATGCAGAGCAACTCATGAAATACCTCGATGCCATAGTTGCTGCCGGTGGCGAGGGGCTGGTGTTGAGGAACCCTGAAAGTGCATATGAGTCAGGTCGAGGCCCCAATGCTGTAAAAGTAAAGCGCTTTGATGACATGGAAGGGCGAGTAATTGGCTACCGGCTCGGCAAGGGAAGGCTTCAGGGAATGGTTGGGGCTCTGTGGGTGGAGATTAAGGGTGGAAAGCATTTTTATATCGGATCAGGACTCACTGATCAGGAACGAGCTGTGCCGCCAGCGATTGGCAGTGTGATAACTTTCAAACACCAGGGGTTTTCCGGCAACGGAATTCCACGCTTCGCGTCATTTCTTCATGTCAGGGAAGAACGCTAACCCGCATATTTCACCAGAACACTCGAAATATAGGTGTTTATCTATGCTATTGATTATATTGCGTTGAATTGAGCCGGGTTATGCTTTGTACCTGTCACACTATCCAGTTTTTCCCGGGATGTTTCCGCCCGGATTGCCCGAATGGCCTGCAAGGCGATGAATGACATCGACTTTTGCCCGTTCGAACAATCTGAACGAAAATCTCTCCGGAAAAAATCTGGATTCCGGTGAAACATCCGGGCTAGCCCGGATATTTCACCAGGACACTGAAATAACAACATAAGATGCTGTTTTTATTAGTCATTACACCTATATTAGCAAGGCGCAATATATTGCCAGGTGTTTGTTAAGTCCACCCTTGCACCGATCTTGTTGCCCAGAGACGATATTTCTTCACTCATCAATAGCTTGGGCTATTGATTCGATCAGAAATTCGCCTCTGAACAACAATCTCGGCACAATCATCGGACTTCCTGGTGAAACATCCGGGCTAGTCAAGGCGATACTGCCACATGCATGTCTACTGCACTCTTTTCAACTTCTTGTAGGTGCGATATGCACAGCCTTCTATCCAGCTACGGATGCTCTTTTTTTTCAGCCTAACCCACATCATGCGTTCTGTATTGGTTGCCAGGCTTTTCTTGTATTGTGAATCACCCGCAAGAAAGTCATATTTCCCATGACCAAGTTCAGCATTCAGTAATACTGCAAAATAATGAGAAACCAGACCGGGCCTGGCATGATTGCTTTCCGTATAGTTAAACCCACACTGATAAAAAAGCACGTTACCCTCATGGATAAAATTATACAGATAGCCTATGCTTACCTGATCAGCATAAACACGGACAAGCTGAACAACACCGTTGTCAAAATATTTTTGTATTAGAGAACGATGGAAATCATGAAAATAGCTGTTGGCGAACGCACCTTCCTTGCCTCTTTGTATCCATTCCCGTTGGTGCAACTCGGCCAATAGCTCCAGCATTTGCAATGCCTCTCCCATTGTTTGCGCCACATCGATCCTGATTTCACCACTTTTGTTATATTCCCGTATGGATCTTCTGATCTGCTGCCTCCTATTTGAACTAAGCAAACCAGCATAGTCCATACCAGCATTTCGCACTTTATCCAACTCTACATAGTGCGATTTGCCATCCGTTTCTACATCGATGATAAAGCCTGGATCAACACTCTCCCTGAGACGGTCTATCTCAGCGCACAGGCCGCCCGCCAGCCCCGGGAGATATATCTCATCCCATCCGTCAGCATCTCTATTGATAATCTCCTGGATCACATCAGTCTCAAATTGAGGAGTCACCAGTACGCCATTATATTCAATAGTCAATTCATCCAGGTATTCATCTCCTGTTGAATTTAGTGAAGCCAGCCTGTAGCGAAAGAAACCTCTCCTGGCAAAACGTCTTCTTCCAAGAAAATAAGCCAAAATCGGTTCATCATTTGTATAGCCGACAACCAGATCCACCTTTGCGTTACCTGGAAGTGTTTCCAACCAGGTTGAAATCCATTCCCAGGAGAGAAAGAAAGACGCCTTGGTCTTTGCCAACATCTGCTTCCAGATCATTTCAACTTCTTCCCGATCCAGGAGCGCATCCAATAGTTTGTATTCCACCTTTTCCAAAGCTTCCTGGTCAGACATGCAAAAAATGATTGTGTTTAATGGACAACATCATTCATGATGCCGCGGAACCAATGGTTTGTACAGTGCTATAGCAATCCGGTCATATGCAACAACCAGGGCAATAACACGGCGGAAACAAATGCTGACAAGGCCATGGCCAAACCTGAAAAGGCGCCCATTTCCTTATTTACCTGAAAAGCTCTCGCTGTACCAATGCCGTGAGCGGCAATGCCCATGGCCACCCCTTTTACCGCTTCATCCTTAATGCGCATCAACCGGAAAAGCGTGGTGCCGATTACTGCGCCGATAATACCTGTGGCCACAACCAACACTGCAGTAAGCGAAGGCAACCCGC
>JAJRUY010000253.1 GCA_024277555.1 Gammaproteobacteria bacterium
ATATTAGCAAAGCGCAATATGTTACCGGGTGTTTGTTAAGTCCGCCCTTGCACCGATCTTGTTGCCCAGAGACGATATTTCTTCACTCATCAATAGCTTGGGCTATTGATTCGATCAGAGTTGCCTCTGAACAACAATCTCAGCACAATCATCGGACTTCCAGGTGAAACATCCGGGCTAAATGCAGTAAATCAAGCTCATCATTTTGCTGCGGTAGCGTGGCACCAGAGGATCATCTCCAGGAATATCAAATATTTTCAGCAACGCCTTGCGGGCAGCATCATCGCCATAGATGCGATCCTTGCGCATCAGTTCCAGCAATTGTTCAAAGAACAACAGTCCCTGCAAAACCCGTATCTGCGGTTTTTCCTGGATTTCTGCAGGCAGATGGGTCGCTATTTACGGATCTTTTTCCGTGTTTGTTGGCGGCTTGTAGTGATTGCGGAATGTTTTGGGGCAGTACGGAAAAAATACAAGCCTGACTTGAATCGGAAGGTTTTTGGCCTTATTTTAGGTTGACCCGATATATTTGGCTGTGAGGTTAACTCAGCCACACTGTTTACGTTGTGGAGCATGAAATGTCAGACAATCTGCATGTGGTTTGCACCCATTGTGGGGGCGTGAACCGTATTCCCCGGGTGCGCCTGGGCCAGAATCCAAAATGCGGAAAATGCAAGCAAGCATTATTTCAGGGAAAGCCTGCAGATGTGGATGACGCCATGCTGCAGAAACAGATTCAGCGTAATGATATTCCCGTGGTGGTGGATTTCTGGGCTCCCTGGTGCGGCCCCTGCAAGATGATGGCGCCCGCGTTCGCCCGGGCTGCTGCGCCATTGGAGCCGGATGCGCGCCTGCTTAAGCTGAATACCGAGCAATACCAGCAGCTTTCTGGCCAGTTGGGTATTCGCAGTATCCCCACCATGATTCTTTTCAAGAACGGGCAGGAAGTTGACCGTGTGTCTGGAGCCATGGACGCGCAAGGCATCGTTTCCTGGATAAGTCGGCAGCTGTAGCTCCGTGCTTTTAAAGAGTGGGGCAGGCCCGCCAGTAGCGTCTGGCAAATCCCCGACGATTTCCATAGACACTGCCCGGCATCTCCCGTAGAATTTCCATCTCAACAGGGGGCTGACCCCAACTCTCTTAAATTGTTTGTTTGTAGCGGACGGCTCCCACACAGAGTCAGTCCCTTTATGTGTGCGCGTAAATGACTAACTCAGCAATTCTGGTATTGGAAGACGGCACGGTGTTTCGGGGCCGTTCCATTGGTACAGAAGGACAGTCGGTGGGAGAAGTGGTTTTCAACACCTCCATGACCGGCTATCAGGAGATCCTCACCGATCCTTCCTATTTGCGTCAGATCGTTACCCTGACCTATCCTCATATTGGAAATACCGGTGTAAATCAGGAGGATACCGAGTCTTCCTCGGTGCATGCCGCAGGCCTGGTTATCCGGGACCTGCCTTTGCTGGCGAGCAACTGGCGCAGTGAGCAGTCTCTCGAGGCTTATCTTCAGGAAAACGGCGTGGTTGCCATCGCCGATATCGACACCCGCAAGCTGACGCGCATTCTGCGTGAAAAGGGCGCTCAGAGCGGCTGCATACAGGCAGGCCCGCATCTGGATGAAGCCGTTGCCCGCGCTGCTGCAGAAGTTTTTCCCGGCCTCAAGGGCATGGATCTGGCCAGGGAAGTTACTACGGATAAATCCTATACTTGGAAAGAAGCAAGCTGGGATTTGCAGGAAGGATATGTTGGCAGGGAAAATGCTGCCGACGACCTGCATGTGGTTGCCTACGATTACGGTATCAAGACCAATATCCTGCGTATGCTGCGTGACCGCGGCTGCCGCATTACCGTAGTGCCTGCCCAGACACCGGCCAGGGAAGTGCTGGCCATGAATCCTGATGGTGTGTTTCTGTCCAATGGCCCGGGTGATCCCGAACCCTGTGACTATGCCATTGCAGCAATTCAGGAAGTGCTGGAACAGAATATTCCCACCTTCGGTATCTGTTTGGGGCACCAGCTCCTGGGGCTGGCCAGCGGGGCGCGCACGGTAAAGATGAAATTTGGCCACCATGGAGCCAACCATCCGGTACAGGATCTGGAAACAGGCATGGTGATGATTTCCAGCCAGAATCATGGTTTCGCCGTGGATGAAGGCAGCCTTCCGGGCCACCTGCAAGCCACACATAAATCCCTGTTCGATGACTCGTTGCAGGGCATTCATCGCACAGACAAACCTGCTTTCGGCTTCCAGGGACACCCTGAAGCCAGTCCGGGACCCCATGATGTGGCGCCAGTATTCGACCACTTCATCGAGTTGATGCGGGCTGCGGATTCCGGCCAGACCCACTGAAGAACTCACCTTACTTGCGCAGACAGAAATAAAATGCCGAAAAGAACAGACCTGAACACGATCCTCATCATTGGCGCCGGTCCGATTGTCATCGGCCAAGCCTGCGAGTTCGACTACTCCGGTGCACAGGCCTGCAAGGCGTTGCGCGAGGAAGGCTATCGGGTGGTGCTGGTCAATTCCAACCCTGCCACCATCATGACCGATCCCGAGTCGGCGGATGCTGTATATATCGAACCCATTACCTGGCAAACCGTGGCGCGTATCATCGAAAAGGAACGGCCGGAAGCGCTGCTGCCCACCATGGGCGGGCAGACGGCGCTCAACTGTGCCCTGGATCTGGTGCGCGAAGGGGTACTGGAAAAGTTCGGCGTGGAAATGATCGGCGCCTCCCGTGAGGCCATCGACAAGGCGGAAGACCGGGATCTGTTCCGCCAGGCCATGCGCAAGATTGGTCTGGACATGCCCAAGTCTGCCATCGCACATTCCATGGAGGAGGCTTTGCAGGTGCAGGTGCAGGTGGGTTTCCCCACCGTCATTCGCCCTTCTTTCACCATGGGTGGGTCCGGTGGTGGCATTGCTTATAACAAGGAAGAATTTGTCGAGATCTGTGAGCGTGGCCTGGATCTTTCGCCAACCAAGGAGCTGCTCGTCGAAGAGTCGATTCTCGGCTGGAAAGAATACGAAATGGAAGTGGTGCGGGATCACAAGGACAACTGCATCATCATCTGCTCGATTGAAAATCTCGATCCCATGGGTGTGCATACCGGCGACTCCATTACCGTGGCGCCCGCCCAGACCCTCACAGACAAGGAATACCAGATCATGCGCGATGCATCCCTGGCGGTGCTGCGTGAGATTGGGGTGGACACCGGTGGCTCCAACGTGCAGTTCGCGATTAATCCCGAGAACGGGCACATGATCATCATCGAGATGAACCCGCGGGTGTCCCGTTCCTCGGCGCTGGCTTCCAAGGCGACTGGCTTTCCCATTGCCAAGGTGGCGGCAAAGTTGGCTGTGGGCTACACCCTGGACGAGCTGCGCAACGAAATTACCGGTGGCGTGACCCCGGCTTCCTTCGAGCCCAGCATCGACTATGTAGTCACCAAGATTCCCCGTTTTGCATTTGAGAAGTTCCCCCAGGCCGATGATCGCCTGACCACGCAGATGAAATCCGTGGGCGAAGTCATGGCCATTGGCCGCACCTTGCAGGAATCCCTGCAAAAGGCGCTGCGCGGTCTGGAAACCGGCAAGGCCGGGCTGGATCCGGTGATTGATCTGGACGCCGAGGATGCCCGCTCCATAATTCTGGCGGAGATTCGTCAGCCCCGGGCTGAGCGGATCTGGTATGTTGCCGACGCCTTCCGCAGTGGCATGAGCATGGAAGAGGTGTTTGCAGCCTCGGCTATTGATCCCTGGTTCCTGGTGCAGATTCAGGATCTTGTCCAGGAAGAGATCAGGGTTGCCGAAGAGGGGCTGGACGCCCTGGGGAAAAAGCGCATACGTGATCTAAAACGCAAGGGTTTTTCCGACAAGCGCCTGGCGGATATCTTGGGCGTCAAGGAAAAGAAAATCCGCAAGCTGCGCCATGGTCACGACATTCGTCCGGTATACAAGCGCGTGGATTCCTGCGCCGCGGAGTTTGCCTCCAGTACGGCCTACATGTATTCCACCTACGAGGAAGAATGCGAATCCCTGCCTACCGACCGGCAGAAAATCATGGTGCTCGGGGGCGGCCCCAACCGTATCGGCCAAGGCATCGAATTTGATTACTGCTGCGTGCATGCGGCCTTCGCCATGCGGGAAGATGGCTATGAAACCATCATGGTTAACTGCAATCCGGAAACCGTGTCCACAGATTACGACACCTCCGACCGGTTGTATTTCGAGCCCCTGACCCTGGAAGACGTGCTGGAGATTATCCACAAGGAAAATCCGGTTGGCGTCATCGTGCAATACGGCGGACAGACGCCGCTGAAACTGGCGCGGGATCTGGAGAAGGCGGGCGCGCCCATTATCGGCACCAGCCCGGACTCCATCGATGCGGCGGAAGACCGGGAGCGCTTCCAGAAGATGATCAAGAAGCTGGGCATCCTGCAACCGCCCAACCGTACTGCCACCGATCCCGAGACCGCAGTGAAACTGGCCGAGGAGATCGGCTATCCCCTGGTGGTGCGGCCCTCCTATGTATTGGGAGGACGTGCCATGGAAATCGTATATAACGAAGAGGATCTGAGTCGCTACATGCGTGAAGCGGTCAGCGTCTCCAACGATTCTCCGGTATTGCTGGATCGCTTCCTGAATGATGCCATCGAAGTGGATGTGGATGCAATCTGCGACGGGCGCGATGTGCTTATCGGCGGCATCATGGAACACATCGAGGAAGCGGGCGTACATTCCGGGGATTCTGCCTGCTCCCTGCCCCCCTATACACTCAGCCAGGAAGTGCAGGATCGCATGCGCGGCCACATTCGTGATATGGCTCTGGAGCTGGGTGTGGTAGGACTGATGAACACCCAGTTTGCGATCAAGGGCGACGACATCTACATACTTGAAGTGAACCCCAGGGCTTCACGCACCGTGCCCTTCGTTTCCAAGGCGATTGGGCGCCCCCTGGCAAAGATTGCCGCACGTTGCATGGTGGGAAAGTCGTTGCGGGATCAGGATGCAATGAAGGAAATCATCCCCAGTCACTACTTTGTCAAGGAAGCCGTATTCCCTTTCGTGAAGTTCCCCGGTGTTGATTCCGTGCTCGGGCCGGAGATGAAATCCACCGGCGAGGTCATGGGAGTAGGCACTACCTTCGGCGAAGCCTACGGCAAGGCCAATGAAGGCGGGAGCATCAAGCTGCCAACGGGAGGCAAGGCGCTGCTGTCCGTGCGTGAAGCCGACAAGCAGCGCGTCAAACTGGTAGCCAGGGATCTGGCTGCATTGGGGTTTGAACTCTACGCCACAGGTGGCACCTGCGATGCAATACTGTCCGCCGGTGTGGATTGTGAGCGGGTAAACAAGGTGATGGAAGGTCGCCCGCATATTGTGGACAAAATCAAGAATGATGACTTTGATCTGATTATCAATACTACCGAAGGCAAGCAGGCGATGCTGGATTCCGCCTCCATACGGTGTGCGGCGTTGCAACATAAAATCAGCTATACCACCACCATGTCAGGTGGAGAGGCCATCGTCATGGCCATCCAGCACCAGGGTGAGCCTGTGGTTGTGAGTCTGCAGGAATTGCACCAATAGCCTGAAGCTGTAAACTATCCCGTTATAACCAATGAAAGGCACAGAAAAGCCGTCAGGAACTTATGTCCCTGTGGCATCTGGATTGTACGATATATGAACAAGACACCAATGACAGTGCAGGGCGCGGAAGCCCTGCGGCAGGAGCTAAACGAACTGAAGACGGTTGCTCGGCCCAGAGTCATCGCTGCGATTGCAGAGGCGCGTGCCCATGGTGATTTGAAGGAAAATGCCGAATATCATGCAGCGAGAGAACAGCAAAGCTTCATCGAGGGTCGGGTCAAGGATATCGAGAGTAAGCTGTCCAATGCCCAGATTATCGATGTCAGCACCCTGAATGCAGGTGGTCGGGTTGTTTTTGGCGCCACTGTGAATATTCTGGATCTGGAGACCGATGAAGAGCATACCTACCAGATCGTTGGTGAAGATGAAGCGGATATCCGTCAGTCCAAGATCTCCGTGACTTCCCCCATTGCCCGGGCTCTGATCGGCAAGACAGAAGGTGACGAAGTGGAGATCCAGGTGCCTGGCGGCATGCGGGAATTTGAAATCCTGGACGTTCGCTATATATGATCCTGGCTCTTTCCGGGTTCAGGCATGAATTTTTCAGATACAAAGCGCCAGGGAGGCGCTGCATAATGCTCCTGAGAAACCTGTGTCTGTCGGTACTTGTGCTGATTTCCCCCGGACTGTCGGCGTTGCAGACTGCGAAAACGGGTGCCGCTCCGCCCGATGCAGTGCAAAATGTTGAACCAGACACCAGCATACCCGAGTTTCTACGCCTGAAGCTGGATCAAAACAAAAAGCCTGTATCCATGCAGGTGGCTGTTGTGCGCTTTGTGCCCCGTGATAACAACGGCTCCTTGCAACATGTCGATCTGATTTCTGCGGTTCATATTGGTGAATCCGCCTATTATCAAACCATCAACGCCCTGTTTTCCCACTATGATGCGGTGCTGTATGAACTGGTAGCGCCCCAAGGCACACGCATTCCCAAAGGCGGCCACGAGCGCAAGGGCATTGTATCCGGATTGCAGAGCTGGATGCGGAATGCTCTGGGCATGAGCATGCAGCTTGAAGAGGTGGATTACACGGCTCCCAATCTGGTGCATGCGGATCTTTCACCGGAAGAATTCAGCCAGAGCATGAAAAACCGCAATGAGTCCGTGGCCGGGATGATTGGCAAGGCCTGGCTTGCCGGTATGGGCCAGCAGTATTCCACAAAGGCTGTACTCAGTGAGATGAGGCTGTTCAGGAACCTGTTATCCGGCAACCGGGATCTGGCGCTGAAAATCTTTGTGGCGGAGCAAATGGTGCTCGGCACCGGGCTGGACGATGCTATCGAAGGCCCCGATGGCAGCACCCTGATTACTGTGCGCAACAAAAAGGCGCTGCAAGTATTGCGCCAGGAAATAGCCGCTGGCAAGCAAAAGCTGGCGATTTTCTATGGCGCCGCCCACATGCCGGATATTGCCAGGCGCCTGGTTTCAGAATTTGATCTTGTGCCCGACTGGACTGGCTGGATTGATGCCTGGAGTCTGCAGTGACGGCTATCCCGCATATTTCACCAGAACACTCAGGATACCGATGTTTATCTTGATTATTCATTATCTTGCGTTGAACTGGATCAGGTTACACTTTGTACCCGTCACGCCATCCGGTTTTTCCCGGGATCTTTTCGCCCAGATTGCCCGAACCGCCTGCAAGCCGATGAATGACATCAACTCAGAATGGCAATCTGTGATCAGGGCAGCACAATCTTGGGCTTTTTGGTATTGCGCCGGAACAGTACCGCCATGTTGCCGATGCGCTGTACCAGTTCAGCGGTGGTTTTGTCCGTGATCTCGCGGATGATAAGATCTCTTTCACCCCGGTCTCCGGCGCTTACCTTGATTTTGACCAGTTCATGAAAATCCAGGGCGATTTCGATTTCCTCCATCACCGCATCGCGCAAGCCATGCTGTCCGACCATGACCACCGGCTTCAGGGAATGGGCGAGGCCGCGCAAATGGCGGATCTGGGGGTTGGAAAGGGGCACAAAAAACTCCATATTCAAGATCGGATTGTCGGGCGGCTATTCTACCTGTTTCCCACTTCCTGGAGTGAAAACATTTTTCCGGGGCAAAAAACGGTATAATCAGGCCTTTATTGTCGCGCATTTCCACCAATGGCACGATCAAAAAGCAGTCATCAATGGATGCAGCGTCATGTGAATGACGAATATGTGCAGCGCGCCCGGCGTGACGGCTATCGCTCACGCGCCAGTTACAAGCTGATCGAGCTGCAGGAGAAGGACAAGATCCTCAAGCCAAGACAGGTGGTGGTGGATTTGGGGGCGGCTCCGGGTGGCTGGAGCCAGGTGGCAGCAGGTATTGTAGGTGATCATGGCAAGGTGCTGGCCATGGATATTCTGGAAATGGACGCCCTACATGGCGTGGATTTCCTGCAGGGAGATTTTCGGGAGCAAGCAGTGCTGGAAGCGCTGATCAGCCTGCTGCAGGGGCGCGAGGTGGATGTGGTGCTTTCTGACATCGCGCCCAATACCAGCGGAGTGAGGGCGGTGGATCAGCCGCGCTCCATGTATTTGTGTGAGCGGGCGCTGGATTTTGCCCGGAATACACTCAAACCCGGCGGCAGTTTTGCCACCAAGATCTTTCAGGGAGAGGGTTTTGATGACTATATTCGTGATGTCCGCAGTAGCTTTATGCGGGTGGTAACCCGCAAGCCAAAGTCCTCCCGGCCAAAAAGCCGCGAAGTGTATGTGGTAGCAACGGGCTATAAATCCTGATATTTTCCGTTATTGGAAAGAACGTAAATCTCTGGCCGGAGTCCTAGTGAAGGTACGGCAGGGGAATATTTGAGGAATCTTGTTTTGAATGATATGGCAAAAAATATTGTCCTTTGGGTTGTTATCGCCGTTGTATTGATGACGGTATTCAACAGCTTCAATGGGCAAAAAACCCGCGCACCGACGATTTCCTATACCCAGTTTCTGGAGCAGGTGAAGCAGGGAAATGTGACCAGCGTGGTCATTCATGAAAGCGGGAAAATTGAGGGTACGACATCTTCCGACAGCACCTTCATCACCGAAAGTCCCCAGGATCCTGGCCTGGTGGGTGATTTGCTCAAGGCCGGCGTGGATATTCGCGCCCAGCCGCCCGAGCAGCCGTCCCTGCTCAAGCTCATCCTGATCAACTGGTTTCCCCTCATCGTCATTATCGGGCTGTGGATATTTTTCATGCGGCAGATGCAAGGTGGCGCTGGTGGCCGTGGTGCCATGTCATTCGGCAAGAGCAAGGCGCGCTTGCTGAGTGAAGACCAGGTGAAAGTGACCTTCGCCGATGTGGCCGGGGTGGAAGAAGCCAAGGAAGAAGTGCAGGAAGTGGTGGAATTTCTCAAGGATCCTTCCAAATTCCAGCGTCTCGGTGGCAAGATTCCCAAAGGCGTACTCATGGTGGGTGCGCCGGGTACGGGTAAAACCCTCTTGGCCAAGGCGATTGCCGGTGAGGCCAAGGTGCCGTTTTTCACTATTTCCGGCTCGGATTTCGTGGAGATGTTTGTCGGCGTGGGCGCGTCCAGAGTGCGGGACATGTTTGAAACCGCCAAGAAGCACGCACCCTGCATCATCTTCATCGATGAAATCGATGCCGTGTGCCGCCATCGTGGCGCCGGTCTGGGTGGTGGACATGATGAACGCGAACAGACCCTGAATCAGCTGCTGGTGGAAATGGATGGTTTCGAGGGCACTGAAGGCGTCATCGTTATTGCCGCCACCAACCGTCCGGATGTACTGGACCCCGCCTTGTTGCGGCCAGGCCGGTTTGATCGCCAGGTCACCGTGCCCCTGCCGGATGTGCGGGGCCGCGAGCAGATTATCAAGGTGCATATGCGCAAGGTTCCCTTGGCCGATGACGTCAAGCCGTCACTGATTGCCCGGGGCACCCCTGGATTCTCCGGCGCTGATCTGGCCAACCTGGTGAACGAGGCGGCGCTCATGGCTGCCCGTGAGAACAGCAAGGATGTCAGGATGGCGCATTTCGAGTCAGCCAAGGACAAGATCATGATGGGCGCGGAACGCCGCTCCATGGTGATGAAGGAAGAGGAAAAGAAGCAAACTGCCTATCACGAAGCAGGCCACGCCATCGTCGGCTTGAAAGTGCCCTCTCACGATCCAGTGTACAAGGTCAGCATCATCCCGCGGGGCCGGGCGCTGGGGGTCACCATGTTCCTGCCCGAAGAGGACAGGTATAGCCAGAGCCGTGAACTGTTGGAGAGCCAGATTTCCAGCCTCTATGGCGGGCGTATTGCCGAAGAACTGGTGTTCGGTGATGATCATGTCACCACTGGCGCATCCAATGACATCAAGCGCGCCACAGAGATTGCACGCAACATGGTTACCCGTTGGGGCCTTTCGGATCGCCTCGGCCCCCTGGCCTATGGCGAAGAGGAGGAAGAGGTTTTTCTCGGTCGTTCGGTTACCCAGCACAAGAATGTTTCTGATGAGACCGCGCATATTATCGATGAGGAGATTCGCAACATCATCGATCGCAACTATGATCGTTCCCGGCGCATTCTGAAGGAAAACATCGACAAGCTGCATGCCATGGCGGAGGCGCTGATCAAGTACGAAACCATTGATGCCCAGCAGATTGAAGATATTATGTCAGGTCGCACACCGCGCCCACCGGCAGACTGGGATGATGATTCGTCCACCAGCTCTGGTGGCGGCGCCGTTACAGTGGATGAAGCCCCCAGGGATAGCAAAAAAGATGAGCCGGTGATTGATCCGGATCCTGCTGGTCAGCATTGATCCAGTAGCTAGCCCGGATGTTTCACCTGGAAGTCCGATGATTGTGCCGAGATTGTTGTTCAGAGGCGAATTTCTGATCGAATCAATAGCCCAAGCTATTGATGAGTGAAGAAATATCGTCTCTGGGCAACAAGATCGGTGCAAGGGC
>JAJRUY010000015.1 GCA_024277555.1 Gammaproteobacteria bacterium
ATTCTGGGTGGGGTGCTGCAGGACGAAACCCACAGTGCCCTGAGCAAGCAGACCATACAGCACACCAGAGACGCCATCATGGAACACCGCCGCAAGCTGCGTCTGGCCAAACTCCACAAATGACCCGCGAGCATGCCAGGGCGCAAATCGAACAACTGCGCCAGCGGATCAACTACCACAACTACCGCTACTATGTACTGGATGATCCGGAGATCCCGGACAGTGAGTACGACCGCCTCCTGCGTGAGTTACAGGCGCTGGAAGCGCAACACCCGGAACTGATCACCCCAGATTCCCCCACCCAGCGCGTCGGTGCCCAACCTCTGAAGGACTTCGCCGAAGTGCGTCATGCCGTGCCCATGCTGTCCCTGGGCAATGCCTTCAGCGACGAAGAACTGCGGGATTTCGATGAGCGGGTGTGCAAACTGCTGAAAGAAGAACACATCGAATATGCCGCCGAACCCAAGCTCGATGGCCTGGCGATAAACCTGCGTTATGAACAGGGCGTACTGGTGCAGGGCGCCACCAGAGGCGATGGCCACCGGGGGGAAGATGTCACCAGCAACGTGCGTACTATCGGCGCCATTCCCCTGCGCCTGCTTGGCGACGACTGGCCGGATGTGCTGGAAGTGCGGGGTGAGATCTTCATGCCAAAGAAGGGCTTCGAGGAACTGAATGAACGCGCCCGGAACAAAGGCGAAAAGGCCTTCGCCAACCCGCGCAATGCCGCCGCCGGCAGCCTGCGCCAGCTCGACCCGAAAATTACCGCCACCCGGCCCCTGTCATTCTATGCCTACGGCTGGGGCGAGCTTTCCATCGAGCGTCTGGCGGACAGCTACAGCGCTTCCATGGCGGTACTGAAGAAATTGGGCATGCCGGTTTCCCCCGAACAGGAAGTCGTACAGGGGCTGGAAGGCTGTCTGGCCTATTTCAGATCCATGGCGCAAAAGCGCGATCGCCTGGAATACGAGATTGACGGCGTGGTGTTCAAGGTCAATGATCTCGATCAGCAGCAACGCCTGGGCTATGTCTCCCGCGCCCCGCGCTGGGCCATTGCCCGCAAGTTTCCCGCCCAGGAAGCCCTGACGGTGGTGAAGGATGTGGAATTCCAGGTGGGACGCACCGGTGCCGTAACCCCCGTCGCCCGCCTGCAGCCCGTGGAAGTCGGTGGCGTGGTGGTGCGCAACGCCACCCTGCACAACATGGACGAGGTGCGCAAGAAAGACGTGCGCATCGGCGATACCGTGTATGTGCGCCGTGCCGGAGATGTGATTCCCGAAATCGTGCGGATGCTGCCAGAGCGCCGTCCGAAGGATGCCGGGGAAGTGCTGCTGCCTGCCCATTGCCCCGTGTGCGGCTCCGACATCATCAAGCCCGAGGGCGAGGCCGTGGCCCGCTGCACTGGCGGCCTGTTCTGTCCTGCCCAGCGCAAGGAAGCCATCAAGCACTTCGCCTCCCGCCGCGCCATGGATATCGAAGGTCTGGGGGATAAACTGGTGGAGCAGCTGGTGGATCAGGAACTGATCCACGACCCGGCGGATCTGTACAGCCTGACCAGGGAACAGCTCACGGGGCTGGAGCGCATGGGCGAAAAATCCGCACAAAACCTCCTCGATGCCCTGGAGCGCAGCAAGGAAACCACCCTGGCGCATTTCCTTTACGCCCTGGGCATACGCGAAGTGGGGGAAGCCACCAGCCAGACCCTGGCGCGGCAGTTTGGCAGCCTGGAAGCGCTGGCACAGGCCAGCGAGGAAGAACTGCAACAAGCCCCGGATGTAGGGCCCATCGTCGCCGCCCATATCGCCGCCTTCTTCCGTCAGCCCCACAACCGGGAAGTGATTGAAAAACTCCTCAAGGCAGGCATACACTGGCCGGAGGTGGAAGTAACGCCCAAGGAACAGCAACCCCTGGCCGGCAAAACCTTTGTCCTTACCGGCAGCCTCAGTCGCCCGCGCAGTGAAATCAAGGGCGAATTGCAGGAACTGGGCGCCAGGGTGGCGGGCAGCGTATCGAAAAAGACCGACTATGTGGTGGCAGGCGAAGCCGCCGGCTCCAAGCTGGAAAAGGCGCGGGAACTGGGTATAGCCATTCTCGATGAAGAACAACTGAGCAAACTGCTGGCGGAAATTACATGAGCGAAATCGAAGACCTGCAGGTGCGCATTGCATTTCAGGAGGACAGCATCGAGGAATTGACCCGCAGCCTGCTGCGCCAGGAGCGCCGCGTGGATGAGCTGGAGCAATTGCTTGCTGCCATGCGGCACAAGCTGCTGGAACTGGAACAAAAATCCCACCACGATGTTGGTGCAAACCATGGTGAAATTCCACCCCATTATTGACCAGATAAAATACCGGCCCGGGCCGGAATCTACAACTCGTTGATTTATCTGAACCCCGGCTTTTGCCGGAGTGACAAAAACTGCATTTTTCGAGGTTTCCCAATGAAATACAGGCAAGCTTTTTCCATCGCCGCACTGCTGCTGCTGATGCTTTGCATGGGCAGTCTGGGTGCAGAGGAATCCGCCCCGGCGCAGGAGAAAACCACCGAACAGGCCCCGCCGCCAGTGCCTGCCACCCTGCAAAGTCCCAGAGCCACCATGGGCAGCTTCCTGCACGCCATGAACGATATCAAGCGCGGCAAGCCCGAACGCATTGCCGATGCCATGCAGACCCTGGATCTGAGCGAAGTCAACGCCCTGGTGAAAAAGGAGCGGGGATCTGACCTGGCCTGGATGCTGCTGGAGATCATGGATCGCAAGAAGATCGTCAATCTCAAGCGGATTCCCGACCGCAAGGAGGGCAAACCCTGGGTGTTCGCCCGTTACCAAAATGGCGAAATACGCATCAGCCGCCAGGACGATGGCCGCTGGCTGTTCGACCGGCAGACCATCGCTGCCCTGCCGGCGATTATGGAAGAAGTGGCGAAACACAAGAGCAAGGTGAAGGGCGCCGACAACAAGGAATGGCTGCCCCTGCACATCCGCCTGCGCCAGCAACTGCCAGACTGGCTCAAGGGAGAGGTTTTTGTGTTGCAGAACTGGCAATGGCTGGGATTGCTGCTCATTGTCGCCCTGGGCGTGTTGCTGGATCGTCTGGCGCAAATCATGGTGCGTTTCGCCATGCAGCGCTGGCTGCGGCGCTACCGGCAGGTGGCAAGGCGCATCGACGATGCCGACCGGCGCCTGCGCCCCCTGGGGTTGATGCTCATGGCTGCCGTGTGGTGGATCGGCATCCTGCTTCTCGGTCTGCCGGAATCGGTGTTGCTGGTGCTGCTGGTGGCGGTGAAGCTGTTGGCCAGCATCGCTGCCGTGTGGACCGCCTGGCGTCTGGTGGATGTGGTTTCCGCCCTGCTGGCAGAAAAGGCCGCTGCCACCGACAACCGCGTGGACGATGTGCTGGTACCCATGGTCAGGCGCACCCTGAAGATTTTCATCGCCGTTGGCGGCGTCATCTTCGTTGCTGATAATCTGAATATCGATGTCACCGGCCTCCTTGCCGGACTGGGCCTGGGTGGACTGGCCTTCGCCCTGGCGGCCAAGGATTTGGTGCAGAACTTCTTCGGCTCTATCACCGTACTCATGGATCGCACCTTCACCGTGGGTGACTGGATCATCGTAGATGGTATCGAAGGCAGCGTGGAAGAGATGGGTTTTCGCAGCACCCGTATCCGCACCTTTTACCACTCCCTGGTTACCGTTCCCAATTCCCGCTTCATTACTGCCGATGTGGACAACATGGGCGCACGCCGCTACCGCCGCTACAAGCAAAAATTCGGCGTCACCTACGATACCCCGCCGGAAAAGATCGAAGCCTTCTGCGAGGGTTTGCGCGAGATCGTGCGCCAGCACCCCTACATGCGCAAGGACTACTTCCAGATCTGGTTCAACGACCTGGGCGACAGCGCCCTGGAAATCCTCATCTATGTATTCTGGCAGACCCCCGACTGGACCACCGAACTGCGCGAACGCCATCGCTTCCTTCTCGATGCCATGCGCCTGGCCGATGCCCTGGGCGTGGAATTCGCCTTCCCCACCCAGACCATTCATCTGCAACAGGAAGACAACCCGGTGGAGCAGGGCACATCGCCCACCCTGGAGGAAGCGCGGGAAATCGCACGCCGTATCGCAAAAGCGGGCTCCCCGGCATGAGCGAAATCGAAGGCCTGCAAATGTGATCCTGGTTTTGTTGTTCAGGAACTGCGTTGTTTCGTCCACCACAGGGTCGCACCCGCCACGGAGGCAGGCATGGCGGCGAAGTTGATTATGGGAATCATCATCAGCAAATTGGTTGCGGCGCCAAAGGCCCAGGTCTGAAAGGGGTGCTGGCGCAGCTGGCGGCGCTGTTCCGCCGGGCGCAGGTGATGGTTGCCCATGGGGTAGTCTGCATATTCGATGCTCAGGAACCAGAAGCCCAGCAGCAGCCATAGCACCGAACCGATGGCGTTGAGTCCGGGGATGACCATGAGAATCAGTACCGGTATGGCGCGCAATACAAAGTACCAGATCTTGCCCAGCTCGCCGGTGATGGCGGGAATGATTTCGGCTACCACGCTGCCGCTGTGGTCTTGGGGCAGTTTCCCGGTAAGCATCTTTTCCACCTGCGCCGCGAGGATGCTGTTGAATGGCGAGGCGATGAGGTTGGCCACCAGGGTGAAGCTGTAGAAGGCGATCACCAGGTAGGTGAGGGCGAACAATGGCCACAGCAGCCATTCCAGGTACTGCATCCAGCTGTCGGCGGGCAGCGCCTGGTTGATGAATTCTTCAAAATAAATGATGCCAATCCAGGCCGTGAGGCTGAAGATGAGGATGTTGATCAGCAGTGGTGCAAAGACATAGCGTCGCAGCCCTGGCCGGAACAGCAGGGCGAGGCCGCGAAAGGGCATGAGGAATGAGGTGAGGATGGAAGTATCGGGCATAAGTCGGGTTGTGTTCCGTATTGTTGTTTGGCGTTTTTGGAAACGGGATACGGGTTTTGTCTTTTGTCGTTCCTGCACAGGCGGGAATGACGGGCTGCTTAGCCACCTTGTTTTATTGTCCGTGTAAACCAGTTTTTGAGCATTCGCTTTTCGGTGCTTAGCCGGTTGCTTGCGCTGAACCGCATGCCGGCGGCGCTTCCGGGTGGCATGCTTTTCAGGCTTTCGTTGCCTTGTTTCAGTATGTTGCCGTCGATGTCCACCAGACGGTAGTTAAACCGGATTTTGGCGGGGAACATTTCTTTTATCAACCGGATGTCGGAATACCCCTGAATTATGTCGGATCTGCGCAGGTCGCCCGCAAGGTCCAGATCGGTCACGGTCATTTCCAGCTTTTGCCCATCCGGCAGGGAAGAAGCCAGCTTCTGCATGTGGCTTTCCAGCTCGGCAAAGGTTTGCGCCTGGAACCGTTCCTGGGTACCGACAGGCGCCTTGATGTCCTTGTAATCGCCAGGGTTTGACCAGTGGATTATGGCGCTGCCTCCAGCTGAGGTAACGGCAGGGAGTAGCAGCATGCTGTTGAAAATGAAGCGCAAGAGTATTTTCATGTCTGATCACCAGTACCCTGTAGCAAATCTTGCTGGTTATTATGCTTCCTTCTATTCATGGTTTATGTTTGTGAAACCCCGCATAGTGGGTAGCCACGCAACGCAAAAGCGTCTTGCGCAAGGTTTTTCCTGTCAATTGACGATGAGCCAGCTTGCGTAAATGGGCTGCCAGTTCCGCATCGCCCAGTGCGCCCTCCGCCCATGCCGCAAAATCGCCCCTTCGCTGGTGGTAAACCAGGCTCTCGACGGGCAAGTCCGGGAGTATCTGCAGGAATTCAAAAAGACTGGCAGCTTCCAAACCAAGATAGTTGCGTTCATCATGGAAATAGAAGCGTTTTTGTTTGGGCAATGGGTTATCTAGATATTTGTACAGATGCCGAATGTGAGGCACCCGACGAATATTTGGCAATAATCGCACCATGCCGATGCCGCTAACCCAGACATGTTGACGCCCGATGCCTGCTGGAATGTCTGCCGGAAGTTGAAACTGCTGGTGCAAAACCCGAATCGAGTCGGTGTCACTCAGACGAGTCAGGAGACAGTTATCGAGCGCAGATAACACAGGATCACCCAATCGGGACGGAGCATAAGAAACACATGCCCAACCACCTCCTGCCAACATCGGCGCCAGCGCCTCCATGGTGGATGGGTAATGATTGGAATCGGGTGACAGAAAGTGCTGCGCCTCTTCCAGCAAAATCCAGTGCGGGCGAAATTTTCGCTCGCGTAACGGGCGCAGCAAACGCAACAGCGTGGCCACATACTCCCCGCGCCGGCTGATTGGATACTCGCATAGATCCAGCACAACCGAAACGCCGACGGCCTCCAGTACCGAGGCCACCACGGATGGAGAGGGCATTGTGCGCAGGCTGCCATTGAAGGCGACAAATTCAGACATCATTTGCATTCCCCGAAAGTCTCCTTCCGGATCGATCAGGAGAATCTGGTAGCCAGCGTGATGCATGCCTTCAGCAAGAAGGCCGGCCGCCCAGGATTTGCCAGCGCCCGAATCACCGAAGACTCCCAGGTTGTTGCCTGCCAGCAAGGCACCAGACAAAGAAACCTGTGCGTTGGTTTCATCTTCACCAAGAGGAATCTGGATTTCACGGCGCAAGGGGATCTCGAGTTGGCGTCCATCCAGCCAATAGCTGGTGAGCACTTCATGCACCCCGGCCGGACCGGGCCGTGTGGATACCAGATCGGCAATCGCCTTCAGGGAGGGCACGGCATCGGCTACGGCCACCCCGTATTCCCCCAGGCTCAACAGGGAAAGGTCGTTCTCGGCATCGCCAAAACTGACCAGGTTGCGGGGTGAAAAGCCACAGATCGTCAATAATCGCTGCAGGCCCGAGCCTTTGGCAGCCCCTGCGGGCAGAACCATCACCGCGCCCTTGTTGTTGATAACTGCTGCGTCGCCTCCCCACTCATTGATCACATGCCAGACCGTTTCATTGTGTGGCGTCCAGGTGGAAACAATGGCTTGCCCGTATTCAAGTGGCACACCGGCGGTGACCAGAGCGTCTATCAGGCGTTGATCCAATTGTCCAAACGGTAGTTGCGTTTCCTGGTTGGCTGCGTCATAAAGTACAGCGCCATTCTCCCACACGATACCTGTGAACAAACTTTCCAGTGCGCCCAAAGAGACGCTCTCTGCCAATCGCCCCGTCACCAGGAAGAGAACATAGCCGGAA
>JAJRUY010000254.1 GCA_024277555.1 Gammaproteobacteria bacterium
ATAATTGTTGATGGTGTGGCGGGTGTTGAGGATGATCAGCACCAGAAACAGTAGCGACAGCAGGGTCATGCCCGCCAGCACATAGAGAGAATGGTTGCGGTATCCGCTTATGTCCAGCTCGATATCCACCACGCCAAGCACCGCCCCCTCGGCCACTTTGTGGCAGCCGAGACAGTTCAGCGTCCCCTTGCTGCTGGCAATATAGGGAATGATGGCCCGCATGCTGGGGGTATAGCTCCATTCCTTGCTTTCGAAAAGATGCTGCCTGGTTTCCAAAACCTTTTTTACCAGAGCATCAGCGATATTTTCATCGTCCCTGCCTTTGCCGAATTGTTTGATTACTTCCTGGCTGCGAATAACCCGCAGCCTGTTGATCTGGTGAAGGCTTTTTATTTCTTCCATGTAGTATTCGCGCTTGTCCATGATGCCGCCTTTCATATGGGCGGTGAGGCTGGCCCGAACCAGTTCGGCATGAGCCAGAGCCTGGTTTTCTATGGCGTGTTGAGACAGGCTGCGAAAGTTCAAGGCGGTGACGACAAGCAGGATAGCCGCCAGGATCAACAGGAAGTTGACGAGGTTTTTGACGGTTATGGTATTTATGCTGGGCTTTTGCATTAGAAACAGAGGCAATGTCCATGTGCCGGGCCGGTGGTCGAGCGGCTTGTCATTCCTCGTTCCTCTACTGCCAAAACAATAACTTGGGTTATTTTAACCTGCCATTAGAGTATTTCCTTGCTGCAGGTCATATCCGGTGGTGGAAAAACTTCAGGCTGAGGTGATGCCGGCCTGTTTTCTGGTATTTTCCAGTGCTTCTGCTGCTTCCAGCCATTGTATTTCCTGTTCCTCGCACAGCCGGTCTGTTTGCGCCTTTTCTCCCAGTAATTGTTTCAGCTGGTCTTTGTTCGATGGCTCGTACAGGCTGGTATCGGTAAGCAGTGCCTCGAGTTCTTGTTGCTGCAAATGCAGCTGCTCCAGCTTTTTCTCGGCAGCTGCCAGTTTGTTTTTCAGCGGTTGCAGAGCTTGTCTGTGGGCAGCGGCTTCGCGTTTTTGCTGTTTGCGGTTGGTGCCATTTTTGGCTTCACTGCCTGTTGCCATGGTATTTTCGGCGGCCAGCCATGCCGGGTAGTCGTCCAGGCTGCCAGAAAACTCCTGTACCTGTCCACCATGCACCATTAGCAGCTCGTCGGTGCTGACACGCAGCAGATGGCGGTCATGGGAAACGATGACCATGGCGCCGTCAAAGTCCTGCAAGGCGGAAGCGAGAGCCTGGCGCATTTCCAGATCCAGGTGATTGGTTGGTTCGTCCAGCAGCAGCAGGTTGGGGCGCTGGTAGATGAGCAGCGCCAAGGCCAGGCGGGATTTTTCACCGCCGGAAAAAGGGGCGGTTTTCTCCATCGCCTTGTCACCCATGAAGCCGAAGCTGCCCAGGTAATTGCGCAATTCCTGCTCCCGCGCAAGGGGGTCGAGCTGGATGAGATGCTCGAGGGCGGAATGCTCCGGCTGCAGTTGTTCCACCTGGTGCTGGGCAAAGTAGCCGATGTTCAGATCCTGGGCGGTTTCCAGCTCGCCGTGCAGCAGCGGCAGGTTTCCGGACAAGAGCTTGATGAAGGTGGATTTTCCTGCTCCGTTGGGGCCAAGCAAGCCGATGCGGTCGCCGGGGGAAATGCTCATGCTGACATCAGAGATAATGGCGTTGCCGTCATAACCGGCAGTGGCCTTGCTCAGTCGCAGCAGCGGATTGGGGTTTTTCTCTGGTGGGCGAAAGCTGAAATGGAACGGGGAATCCACATGCGCCGGGGCGATCAGTTCCATGCGCTCCAGCGCTTTCAAGCGGCTTTGCGCCTGCCTGGCCTTGGTGGCCTTGGCACGAAACCTGTCCACATAGGATTTGATGTGAGCAATCTCCCGCTGCTGCTTCAGATGCTCGGCTTGCTGGCTGGCAAGCTGTTCGGTGCGGATGCGCTCGAAAGCGCTGTAGTTGCCGCTGTACAGGATGAGTTTGTCCTGTTCGATATGGGCAATGTGGTCGGTGACGGCATCGAGAAATTCCCGGTCGTGGGAAATCAGCAGCAGGGTTCCGGCATAGCGCCGCAGCCAGTTCTCCAGCCAGATCACTGCATCCAGATCCAGGTGGTTGGTGGGCTCGTCCAGCAGCAGCAGGTCGGAACGACAGATCAGCGCCCGCGCCAGGTTCAGGCGCATGCGCCAGCCCCCGGAGAAATCCGTGACTGGTCGATCCTCGTCACCGGGTTTGAACCCCAGGCCATGCAACAGTTGTCCGGCCCGGCTGCGAGCCTGATAGCCGCCAATGCTTTCAAACTGACCGTGCAGGAGTGCAAGCTGATGGCCGTCGCCTTGCGTTTCTGCGATGGAGATCCGCTTCTCGATCTGCCGCAATTCCCGGTCGCCATCGAGGACATATTCGATTGCCGGGCGCGAATCCCGGGGTGTTTCCTGAGCCACCCAGGCGATTACCCAGTCTTTGGGGAGCTTCAACTCTCCGGAATCAGCATGCAATGTGCCCAGAATCAGGGCGAACAGGCTGGATTTGCCCGTGCCATTGGCTCCGGTGATGCCAGCTTTCTGCCCCGGATGGATTTGAAAGCTGGCATCCTCGAACAGCAACTTGTTGCCGCGGCGCAGGCTGAGATTCTGGAAATGGAGCATGGGGTTGGACAGTGGTGGATTCAGGCATCAATGATACCTGAAATGTCCGGTGCGTCCCTTACTCAAATCCGTCAGCAAACAGAAAATTGCCGCCACTTGCGCTGGTTTCCATTGCGCCCAAATCATTTGCCGAAGGGCGATGGTTGCGATTTTGATGGATTTTGTACTCGTGGTTCGTCGGCATTGCCGCTGGCGGCAGGGTTTGAGCCTTGCCAACGACTAGAGGGGTGTTCAGGGTTTGCAGGGAAGAATCGGCAGGTGCCGGAGCATTTGTTCCATCAAGCAAGTTGTCCAAACCGTTCAGTGTCGGTGCATTCGCTGCATCGCCATAGTAACAATTGGCCAGGCTGTCGCCCTGGTTGAAATTGCTTATCCAGTTGGTTCCAAAATTAACCGTTCCTCCGGAGTTGCTCATGCAAAGATATGCGGGATCTTCTCCTGGAGTCTCGTTCCGGTAGTAGATGATGTTGTTGAAGGCTTCGATGGTTTCCCGTGACTTGGGTGTACCACCATAGTTGTTGCGCATATCGAACAGCCGGAATCGCCATGAGTCATTGCGATCTTGCTGGATGGAAACCGTATTGTGGTAGAAATACAGGATCCCTTCTCTGGCCAGGGCGATATCATTGTCCCAACCGTAGTGCACCATGCTTCCGGCATCCGTCTGGCCGCCAACATGATCGAAGAAGTTTCCGTACACATGGGTTTTGCGGTACATCGCTTCCGCTTCCTGCACCTTTTGCAGCCGGTCAGGATCAATGCCCGGGCAGTTGTTGATGTCGGTGCACCCCAGCTCACTGAGATACTCCTTGACGATGTACCAGGGGGCGGCATCTTCCACTTCCACCAGATCCAGAAAGCGGGAACTGCCTCCTTCAAACCAGTTGTAGCGAATTACCGAGCCGGCTACGCGTTCCTTCAGGGTAGCCCCTCCCGCGCCAGGAGCGTTTGATCCGAAGCGGTTGTATTGATAGGTTGCCCCGATTGCCTGGATATACAGCCCGTGTTCCCGGTAACTGCCCGCCTGCCCGCTTTGGTGAATGTAATTTCCCTCGATGAGGAGATTCCGGGTCAAATGTGCTTCGTTGTACCCTTGTGACATGGTAAATATGCCGTTGCCACAATTTTCGATTTCATTGTCGCGGATGACGATATTGTCTCCGGCCTGGATCCGGATACAGGCCGCCCCGTTTTCGTAGGTATCACTGCTGCCATTCACCCGGGTGTAGCTGAATGTATTCTTGGCGTTTCTGATGTGCAGACCGTCAATGATGATATTGCTGTCCTTGAGGTGGTAATCCTGGTTATAGATCATGATCATTGCCAGGCCTTCCATGGGGGCGTAGGTGGTATAGGCGGCAGCGTCATCGGGATCGTTGATTGCTCCGTCACCGTCGAGAACCGGACGTTCTCCGTTAGCAGCTTTGACACCACAAATTCGTATGGGATCCTGTTCGGTGCCGCTGCTGCGAATGACGATTTTCTCCCTGTATGGACTCGATCGGTGGTGGATGCGCACCGTATCTCCTGGACCAAGATTGTCCCAGGGAATATCTGAAATATCTGGGTAGGTCTGTCCAGGGCCAACCGGGTAGTCTGTGCCGCTACCGGCAATACAGGGAGGGTTCAAACCAAAAGATTCGGCGGAAGCTGTGAGGGTCGAGGTGATTGTCACCATTGCCAGTGCCGGGAGAATGTATCTTTTGCTGTCTTTCTTTGAACCGGGCATGCGTTCCACCATGGCTCGCTCCATTGTCCACATAGGGACATTTTTTGGGCGCTAGGTTGAAATCATCCTAGAGTGCAGCGCTATTTTCTGTGAGTGCGTTCTCAAAAATTGGAAGAACGGAGCCAAACCGCATCCTGGGTGCCATGGATTCATGGCAAGAAGCTTCCTGGCAGTGAACAAGCCGGTATTCACTGCCAGGAAGCGGTGCAGGAGGCGGGCCTCCCATGCAGAAAAATCAGAAGCTGAGGACCTTGATCTTTGGATCAGCCAACAACGGCATGATGACGGCGCCGCTCTCGATGGTAACGCCTTCGAGCAGCTGTTCCTGCTTGATATTTTGGGCGAAGGCGCACATGGAGCAGACATAAATCCTGCTGCCCTGGTCAAGGACATCCTGCATTACCGCACGCATGTTTTTCTTCTTGGGCGCAAACATGGGGCTGTCGCCTTCTTTCAGCGCAAACTGCAAGCTGCCTGCACCGAGTATCACCGTGATTTCCGAGTTGGTCATGCGTTTCATGCCCCAGGCCATATGCAGCGCCATGCCGGCAACCTGGGGATCATCGGTGCTGAGCATGACCACGATCTGTGGCGGAGTTTCTTCAGCAACCACATTGCTGGCGGGCAACCAGGCGAGAATGATCAAAACAATACCAAGAGGAAGAGATTTCATTGCTGTACCTTGAAGGATAGATTAGATGGGCGGTGATTATCACAAAAATCGGCAGCTTGAAACAGACGGTTCAGGATTGTTGTCTCGGGGTATCCATGCGCCGGTAGCCGATGGCCTCGGTGACATGCTTCAGTTCGATGCCGGCTTTCTGTTCCAGATCGGCAATGGTGCGTGCCACCCGCAGAATTCGATGGTAGGCGCGGGCTGACAGCCCCAGCTTGTCCATGGCCCGTATCAGCAGGGCGCGGCTGGCTTGATCCAGCTTGCAATGCTGTTCCAGTGCGTCGTTCTGCAAATGCGCATTGTTGCAGCTCTGGCGTTGCAACTGCAACTTATGGGCGGCGATGACTTTCTCCCGAATCCGGGTGCTGGTCGGGGCGTTCTCTGATTTTGAAAGAATGGTCTCGGCGGCTTGTGCAGGAACCTGTACCTGCAGGTCGATGCGATCCAGCAAGGGGCCGGAGATTCTGCCCTGATAGCGGGAAACCTGCTCTGCCGTGCAGCGGCAGGCCTTGATTGGGTCACCCAGGTGGCCGCAGGGGCAGGGGTTCATGGCGGCGACCAGTTGAAAACGGGCGGGGTATTCGGCGCTGCGGATGGCGCGGGAGATGCTGATGGTGCCGGTTTCCATCGGCTCTCGCAATACATCCAGTACGCCTCTGGGGAATTCGGCAATCTCATCCAGGAACAAAACTCCGTTGTGGGCCAAGCTGATTTCGCCAGGACGGGGATTGCTGCCGCCACCGACCAGGGCGACGGCAGAGGCGGTGTGGTGTGGATGTCGATACGGACGCTGTTTCCAGCGCCGGGGATTAAAAGCCAGGCCACTGATGGATTGGATCATGGCATGCTCCAGTGCCTGGCTTTCTGTCATCGGCGGCAAGATGCCGGGCAGGCGGCTGGCGAGCATGGACTTGCCGCTGCCGGGTGGGCCGCTGAATACCAGATTGTGGGCTCCGGCGGCTGCGATAACAAGGGCGCGCTTGGCTTGTGCCTGACCCCGAACGTCGGCCAGATCGGGCATGTCAGCATAGCTGCTTTCCTCCCGCACCAGCGCAAGCCCCGGCTGCAACTGCGATCTGCCGCACAGGTGATTGCTCAGTTGCAGCAGATGCTCAACCGGATACAGGCAGCTTTTCTGGATCAGGCTGGCTTCCGCCAGATTGGCAAGGGGCAGGAACAGGTCATGTCCTGCTTCGCGGGCGGCGATGGCAGTGGGCAGGGCGCCGGTTATGGGGCGGATATCCCCGGACAGATTCAGTTCGCCGGTGAATTCGCACTCTTTCAGTGCCTCCTGAGGAATTTGTCCGGAAGCGGCGAGAATGCCGATGGCGATGGGCAGGTCGAAGCGTCCGCCTTCCTTGGGGAGGTCTGCGGGCGCGAGATTGACGGTGATGCGCCGGGCGGGAAACTCATAACCGGAGTTGATCAAGGCGCTGCGCACCCGGTCGCGGCTTTCCTGCACGGCCTTTTCCGGCAGGCCGACGATGGCGAAGGCGGGCAGGCCGTTGGCCAAGTGGACTTCTACGGTAACAAGCGGGGCTTCAATGCCGACGCTGGCGCGGCAATAGGTGGTTGCGAGTGACATAACCTTCCGTGGTTTGTTGGTATGGAAATTATTTGTCTTTTAATATTTTTTCCAGTTCCGAGACCTGCTTTTCCAGGGCTTCCACCTTGGCTCTGGTGCGCATCAGCACTGCCTGCTGGATGTCGAATTCTTCCCGGGTGACCAGGTTCAGTTTGCCCAGCATGCTTTCCATGCCACTGTGCAGGTTGTGCTGCAGGTCGTGTTGCAGGGCCTGCAGTCCTTTGGGCAGGGTGTCGCCAACCTTGCTGGAGATGTCATTGAGAATCTTTGGGTCAATCATCGAGATCACGAAAACATTGCTGTTGATCCGGGCAGACTAAACCACGATCGAAGTGTTTGTCCAGCAGGGAATTTCCCCGGCAAATATTGCACCAAGCTGGTGTTGCCGGACGTACTGCGCTTCAAATTGGTGCGTTTATTCCTGTTGGTGTCAGGGATGCTCCCTGGGATTCTGGTTAACTAGTTGAAATTTCGTAAAAAAATATATATTGGCACAGTACATGCTTAGACAAGGCATCACTTTTCTACCAAACAATTCCAGGAGTACTTGCGATGATGAAGAAAAAACTGGCCATTGCCTGCGGAGCCATTCTGCTGGGTGCAACTTCCATGGTGCAAGCAGAGCTAACCGCCAATATCGGCGCTACCAGCAACTATCTGTGGCGTGGCGCTTCTCAAACCGGTGATGATGCTGCAATATCCGGCGGCATCGATTGGGGCCATGAAAGCGGTTTTTATCTGGGCACCTGGGCCTCAAATATAGATTGGGGCAATGGTTCCGGTACAGAAGTGGATTTCTATGGCGGTTTTGCCGGTGAGGTTGGTGCTTTCGGTTATGACCTCGGCCTGATCTATTACTACTACCCGACATCCGGCTACGAGGATTCCAACTTTCTTGAACTGAGCCTGAGCGGCTCCTGGGAATTTCTCGAAGCGGGTCTGGCCTATACCCTGGATGGCGATGCGGACAGTGATGCAGCGTTCTCCGATGGCGATATCTATTACTACCTTTCCGCCGGTTTTGAAGTGGCTGAAACCTGGAGCATAGGCGCTACCGTTGGTCATTACGATTTCGATACCAGTAAGGCGTTTGGTGATGTCGATTACAGCCATGGCCAAATCGATGTGACCAAAAGTGCTGGTGACTGGGGCGATTTCACCATGACGGTTTCCAAAGCGCAGGAAGAGTCCGGTAGTGATGACACCAAGTTCGTCGTTTCCTGGGCCAAGTCCTTCTGAGCAGGAGAGAAGCAATGAAACTGGTAACAGCAATTATAAAACCGTTCAAACTGGATGATGTGCGTGAAGCGCTGTCCGAAGTGGGCGTGGCGGGGATCACGGTTACGGAAGTAAAGGGTTTTGGCCGCCAGAAAGGCCATACCGAACTGTATCGAGGCGCGGAATATGTAGTGGATTTTCTGCCCAAGATCAAGCTGGAAGCGGCGGTGGGTTCGGATCAGGTGGAGCAGGTTATCGAAGCCATTGTCAATGCGGCGCGTACCGGCAAAATTGGTGACGGGAAGATCTTCGTCACCGAAGTCGAGCAAACCATTCGTATCCGTACCGGCGAGACCGGCACGGAAGCGTTGTAGCGGGGGAGATGATGGAAAACAATATCTTTGAACTGCAATATGCCATGGATACCTTTTATTTTTTGGTAATGGGTGCCCTGGTGATGTGGATGGCCGCTGGCTTCTCCATGCTCGAAGCCGGTCTGGTGCGCTCCAAGAACACGGTGGAGATTCTTACCAAGAATATCTCCCTGTATGCGGTTTCCTGCATCATGTACATGGTGGCGGGTTATGCGATCATGTATGGTGGCAACTATTTGTTGAACGGGCTGGCCGGGGGTGAATCTCTGGTTGATGATGCGCTGAAAAGCATGTCTGAGCGTGAAGATGGGTTTGGCGGCGGATCCGTATACTCCACTGCCTCCGACTTCTTCTTTCAGGTGGTGTTCGTGGCTACCGCCATGTCCATCGTATCCGGTGCCGTGGCCGAGCGCATGAAGCTGTGGGCTTTCCTGCTCTTCGCTGTGGTCATGACCGGCTTCATCTATCCGATGGA
>JAJRUY010000255.1 GCA_024277555.1 Gammaproteobacteria bacterium
TATGTGCAGGATCATACCCCCATGACTTTCTGGGAGCAGTTCAACTGGCCGCGCTTCATGACCATTGGGCTGGGCGTAACCGTGGTGATTCTTCTGGGCAGCCTTATCCGCACCATGACCCTGCGCGGCGGCGGCAAAAGCGTAGCGGAAATGATGGGCGGGCGTCTGGTTTCCGGCAATCCCAAAACGCCGCTGGAGCGCCGCCTGCTGAATGTGGTCGAGGAAATCTCCATCGCTTCCGGCACCCCTGTCCCCCAGGTCTATGTCATGGATCAGGAATCCGGCATCAATGCCTTTGCCGCAGGCTATACCACTGGCGATGCAGTGGTTGCCGTTACCCAGGGCTGCCTCGAAAAGCTGAACCGCAGCGAGCTGCAAGGCGTCATCGCCCATGAATTCAGCCACATCATCAACGGCGACATGCGGCTCAATATCCGGCTGATCGGCATCCTGTTCGGCATTCTCATGGTGGCGCTGATCGGGCGGCTGATTTTCCGCTGGGGGGCATTTGGTGGGCGCAGCAGCCGGGACAATAACGGCATTCCCCTGCTGGTGCTGGGAATCGGACTGGTGATCATGGGCTATGTGGGCGTGTTCTTCGGCAACCTGATCAAGGCCTCGGTGAGCCGCCAGCGCGAGTTTCTTGCCGACGCCTCGGCGGTGCAATTCACCCGCGACCCCGACGGCATTGCCGGCGCGCTGAAAAAGATCGGTGGAGACTCCCAGGGCGCGCTGATCAACCACCCCGATGCCGAAGAACTCAGCCATGCCTATTTTGAAGAAGGCGTACCGCATCTGTTCAGCTCCCTGTTCGCCACCCATCCGCCGCTGGAAAAGCGCATCCGCACCATCCAGCCCGACTGGGACGGAAAATTCATTGTGCCGGAACCGGCCTCCCCGGCGGATGTGCAACGCGAAGAAGACCAGCGGGAACAGCCCCGCATCTCTCCCCAGGACATGGCCCTTGGCGGTGTAATCCTGAGCAACGTACTGGACAACATCGGCAAGGCCGGAGCCCCGGACGCCGGCAACATGCGCGAAGCCCGGCGTATTCTGGAATACCTTCCCGGTAAGCTGCATGAGGCTGCCGCGGAACCCTACGGCGCCCGGGCTTTGATTTATGCGCTGGTGCTGGATGAAGAACGCAGCATACTGGAAAAACAGATGTCGCATTTGCAGGACAAGGCGGATACCGGCGTCGCCATGCTCACCGGAAAATACATGGGCGCTGTCCGGCAGCTTGCACCCCGGCTGCACCTGACCCTGATCGACCTGGCCATGCCCGCCCTGCGCCAGCTCTCCGCCAGCCAGTACCAGCTGTTCCGGGACAATCTCAGCGTGTTGATCAAAATGGACGGCGAGATCACCGCTTTCGAATGGTCATTGCAGAAAATCATCCTGCACAACCTGGAAGCCAGCTTTGAGCACAAGATTTCCCGCATCGGGCGTTATAAACATCTTTCCAGACTTGATGCTGAAATATCCATGATGCTCAGCTATCTGGTTCACAATACTCATGCAAGTGAAACGGAAGCCAGACATGCATTTGCAGCCGCAGCCCGCGAGCTGGAACAGGAAAACCTGAAACTGCTGGAAAAATCACAGCTGGATCTGCAACAGCTGGACAAGGCCATGCACAAGCTCAACCAGCTCAAGCCCTTGCTCAAGCCCCAGCTGCTCAAGGCCTGCGCTGCCAGCGTAGCTGCCGATGGAGAAGTAACAGCTGCCGAGCTAGAGCTGTTGCGCGCCTTCTCTTCCCTGCTGGATTGTCCCCTGCCGCCGCTGCCGCAGCTCGAAGAAGACTGAATCAAGCATGGGGAGGGAACCCCTTCCTGATCTTTTCCGCAACCACCCCTTCCCACCACCAAAAGCAGTGTCGGCATGATGGCGATCCGGGTGATCACCGCCATGGAAATCAACAACCCTCTTGATTTTTTCCGAATTGGCGCCATTTAAGTTGCACAGGAACCAACAGCACACTACACTGTCTGTGATCCATAAGGAATCTCTGATCAAGTCATTTCCTGTCATCCTGGCGTATGCCGGAATGACGCAATTGGACTTATTCAGAACTTCCATAACAATATGGATTTTGTAGCGTTTTGGGGGCGACATGGCTTTCGACGCGGATAGCGAAACCTGAGGTGCATGTCGAGGATGTAGATTCCCTCGTTAATCCATCTGCAAACTGATAGTTGCCAACGACGACAACTACGCACTCGCCGCCTAAGAAACGGTAGGGTGCCGCTTCACCGGAGCCGTGTCTGTGCGTCCGGAACCGAAGCGTCGATTCTCACAGAATCGCGATGAAGCTCGTCCGGGGTGGATTCGCTAAACTCTTACCGGACTCGTCGTTATACCGCCCTGTCCGTCGGGTAGTAAACGGCTAAATTTTAATAGACCGGACTAAACATGTAGAGCCAAAGGCGGAGGATTCGCGGACGCGGGTTCGATTCCCGCCGCCTCCACCATCACCACATCTAAAGCCGTCCTAGGACGGCTTTTTTTGTACCAAAATACAGCTAGTTACCGCTATTTATAGTCTAATACAACCCCATAGCATCCATTGACAGCCGGGGGCAACTGGGGGCAACATTAGGGGCAACCGACCTGTAGCCACAAGGAGTTGCCCCCATGCCACTATCAGATACCGCAATCCGTAACGCCAAACCCAGCGATAAATCCAAGAAGATGTTTGATGGTGGAGGACTTTATTTGGAAGTTGCCCCCAGCGGGGGCAAGTGGTGGCGGTTGAAATATCGCTTCGATGGCAAGGAGAAACGGCTCTCCCTTGGTGTTTACCCAGATGTATCA
>JAJRUY010000256.1 GCA_024277555.1 Gammaproteobacteria bacterium
AGAAATATCGTCTCTGGGCAACAAGATCGGTGCAAGGGCGGACTTAACAAACACCCGGTAACATATTGCACTTTGCTAATATAGATGCAATGGTTAATAAAAACAGCATCTTATATTGTTATTTCAGTGTCCAGGTGAAATGTCCGGGCTAGGCGTCACCTAGTGAGGGGCGTGAGCAGGAGTAGAAGCTTTGCGGTGCTTGCCAATGGAACAACCATTGCCTGCGCGCCGCGCCTTGATCCAACGCAGGCCTGAAGCGCTGAATACGATGTATATTGGTGCCGGGTTAGTATACGGTCAATAATCATATAACGTTCCATATAGGGCACCTTGAAAAATCGTCATTCCGGCGGAAGCCGGAATCCATAACTTGCTGATTTATATAGACCCCGGCTTTCGCCGGGGTGACGAAAAACGAATTATTTGAGGTTCCCTCGAGAACAAGGCGAAGGTAGAACAACGCAGGAGCAGTTGTCGGGAGCGATGCAGGATGCCAAAGCCGAGATTTTCAACGCAGTTATTGAGTCTCTCAAACGCAAGGATGCAAATCACGAATTGTTAGAGGTGCCCTATAGTTCTCTGGCTTGTTTCTCAGACAATATTCAACCAGCAGGGTGATAAAACCCGGTGCTGCAGATTAGTGAAGCGTGTAAGGGAGGTCTTCTTCCGGTTGCAGCAGTATCTGTACGGATGCGTAAGGGTTCAAATCAGGGGCGGGCGGTGATGATATAAAACCACCGGCAGATAGCCGGTGGTGTAATTATTAAGAGCACCTATAAAAATTGTCATTCCGGCGTATGCCGGAATCCATACGCATTTGAATTACATGGACTCTGGCCTTCGCCAGAGTGACGAAAACTGGATTATTAGAGGCGCCCTTAATCTGGCGGCTGAAGGCACAACATTTGGCTGCCGGGTCAATAAGGAACGCCTTATTTTGGAACCTGATAGATAGTGCGGGCAGGGGAAATGACGCGACCCTGACGCTTCAGATAGGCGAGCGTCTGTGGCAGATTGCCTGCGGCAATGCCTTTTTTCTTCAGTTCTTCTTTCAGCTCAGAAGTGGATATCTTGCCGGACTTGGCAATAATTTGAACCACTGTTTCAGTAACGCTTCCGCCGGATTTGCGGCCTTTTCTGCTCGGAGACTTTCCACTCAGGCGGGCGATCTCTGCGTCCATCTTGCGAAGCTCTTTCTTTTGTTTGGCGATCAGCTCACGCCGTTTGGCGCGCAGTGCTGAAAGCTTTTCCTTGTTGGCTTCCAGGGTTTTTTGCAGTTCTTCCTGTTCGCGTTTTTTCGCCAGCTTGTACAATTCAGCTGCAGATAAATCTGTAACCTGTTTTTTTCTTGCAGGTGCTTTTTTCTTGGCCATGTTGTTCCTCGTTGAATGAGTAGTAAAATTCCGAACCCGCGGATTCAGGTAAATGTAAATACTTCTTTCAGGATTGCAACGAATCCTTCAGTATGAATCCATTCATCAAGATATTGACGGTGAAAATATAAGAGATTATTCAAGATTAATCAATAGTAAATAAATGCTGTTGTAAATATTTACTCGATTATGGGATGTGGTTGTATGATTTGTTCAAGTGTTAAAAGTGATTTTGAAATATATTGGGTATGACTTGGGTGTGTCTAATGCCAATTTAGTAAAAAGCGTAGTGTTATCCGGGTTGTTTTATTGGGCAATATGAAGATGGATGGTAATTGGTGTATGAGATATGAATTCATGACTTGTTCACGGGCTTCTAAAATAGCTCAAGACATCCATCATGGATCCACTGAAGATGATGCGATCTTTTTTTTCAGAAGTTTGATAGTCATACATGGGATCATAATACTCAGTGAGTAGCTGTGATATCCATTCCCGGTGAGCTTCAGGGCTGCCGGTTCGTTTCAGATAGTCGATAGCATACTGCAGCTTGGAAGTCATTTCCTTGTAGCGCATACCGCCAAGACGTTTGCGGATGCGTTGCAAGCCGTAACTGGCGTAATCTGCCCATTTCCGGAAGCCTTCCTCCACACCAAACATGGCTTGGTATTCCGCAAGGGCGCTGGTTACATATTCCTGAATGGAATTGTCTATTCGTTCATGCAATGGTGTATCCAGAATTACCAGAGGGCTAATGGACATTCGTTCATACAGCAGGGGAGGAAGATGACGCGATCCTACCGCCTTGCTTTCATCTTCAAATACAAGTTTGCTGTTTTGTGCTGCTCTGTGTCTGATCAGTTCAATAGAGAGGCAGTTTTCAAAATCTATCTGGGATGGCTGGGGTGTTGCATGTCTACCGAAAGCTGACCCCCGGTGCCAAGCCAGGCCTTCCAGGTCAATGCTGTTTTGCAGTTGTTGGATAACGATGGTCTTTCCAGCGCCGGTTCTGCCGCCAAGAACTATGGGCTGGATTTCATCAATGGATATATTGATTTCCTCCAGAAGGAAATTTCGTAGCGCCTTATAACCTCCCTTGATGCGGGGATAGGCAACGCCAGTCGCGTCGTAGATCCATTCCTGGGCGATTCTGGAGCGCATGCCGCCACGAAAACAATACAACATCCCCTCAGGGTGCTGTTGCACAAACGCTTGCCATTGGGATGTGCGTACGGATTTTGGTTGTCCATCAATCAGCTTCTTGCCCAGATCAATTGCGGCTGACTGACCCTGTTCCTTGTAGCACAAGCCAATCAAGTGCCGTTCTTCATCATTGAGCAGAGGGATGTTGCTGGCTCCCGGAAAAGCGCCTGCCTTGAATTCTATGGGAGCACGAACATCCAGAAGTGGTATATCTTTGAGGAAAAGTGCTCTGAAATTGCTGATTTCCGGAAGCTCCACTTTCAGCTTACCTGGATAAACGAGTTGCTGATGCCGTTTCTGGCGTGTAATTCTCCGATGGGGGAGAGGGCAAGTCCGGCTTTTTCTGTTATTTCCAGAAATGGCCGTTCAGCCTCATCTGAAACAGCAACCAGCAGGCCGCCAGAAGTCTGGGGGTCGCACAGAACCTGCCGGTGTTTTTCTGGCAGAGGGGCGACATGCTCACCATAGCTGTCGAAGTTGCGCTGTGCGCCGCCGGGAGAGCAACCCATGGCCAGATACTCCTCTACATGAGGAAGCAGGGGGATCTGGTCATAATGAATGCTGGCCGATAAACTGCTGCCTTGGCAGATTTCGAGCAAATGCCCCAGCAGGCCAAAGCCGGTGACATCAGTCATGGCGGTAACGCCGGAAATAGTGGCGATTTCCGCCCCGATGCTATTCAGTTGGCACATGGTATCCCGGGCGATTGTCATGTGTTCAGGAGCCAGTTTTTTCTGTTTTTCTGCGGTAGTAAGGATGCCGATTCCCAGGGGTTTAGTCAGATACAGCTTGCAGCCGACTGTTGCCTGGTCGTTGCGTTTGAGCAGCTCGTTATCGACGATACCGGTTACCGCCAGGCCGAAGATGGGTTCCGGTGAATCTATGGAATGGCCGCCAGCCAGGGGGATGCTGGCATCCCTGCAGGTCTGGCGACCACCATCGATCACTTGCTGAGCCGTTTCGGCGCTAAGCTTGTCTATAGGCCAGCCGAAGATGGCGATGGCCATCAGGGGTGTTCCTCCCATGGCGTAGATATCGCTAATGGCATTGGTGGCGGCAATACGCCCGAACTCAAATGCATCATCTACAATGGGCATGAAAAAGTCAGTGGTGGAAACTACGGAGCGCCCATCCCCGAGATCATAGACTGCAGCATCATCCCGGCTCTGGTTGCCCACCAGCAGGCGTGGATCAGGCAGCATGGGGATGTTGCCTTGAAGTATTTCATCAAGAAGACGGGGAGAGATTTTGCAGCCGCAGCCGGAACCGTGGCTGTATTCTGTAAGCTTGATTTTAGACATGATTTTTAAATAATCTCTACCGGTTATTTGCCGTGGGAACCTCGAATAATTCGTTTTTCGTCACCCCGGCGAAAGCCGGGGTTCATATATATCAGCAAGTTATGGATTCCGGCTTCCGCCGGAATGACGATTTTTCGAGGTGCCCCCGTGTAAAATGCGTAATATAACATTACCAAGGAGCCTCTGATTAAGCCGTCATTCCGGCCTCGGCAATTGCTTCTGCATTGCTCTACCTTCGCCCATCCATGGGCTTGTGCGCCGGAATGACGCAAATGAACTTGATCAATGCTTCCTGAAGTATATACATTAACAGGTGGAACCAGGCTGGTGGATTTTAAACGACGATTTGGCGGCATCGCCCGCCTCTATGGTGAAGATGCCCTGGAGGCGCTTACCTGTAGCCATGTTTGTGTAATAGGCATTGGTGGGGTGGGTTCCTGGGCCGTGGAGTCCCTGGCCAGAAGTGGTATTGGCCAGATAACCCTGGTGGATATGGATCATGTTGCAGAATCCAACATCAATCGCCAGTTACCCGCTATGACTGACACTCTGGGGAGAGCCAAGATCGAAGTCATGGCCGAGCGTATTGCTTTAATCAATCCACATACCCGAATCAATCTTCTGGATGATTTTATTAGCATGGAAAATGTTACACATACAATTACCAGTGATCATGATTTCGTGATTGATTGTATCGACAGCTTCCGTATCAAATCCGCATTGATTGCCCATTGCCGACGAAATCATATCAACATCGTTACGGTGGGTGGTGCAGGTGGGCAGGTTGACCCAACCAGAATCCGTTATACGGATCTTGCCCGCACCGTGCAGGATCCGCTGTTGGCAAAGACCCGCTACCAGTTGCGCCGTAACTATCATTTTCCACGCAATCCCAAACGCAGTTTTGGTATTACGGCGGTTTGGTCTGATGAGCCGCCGAGGTATTTGCCGGAATCTCCCGGAGTATGTGAAGAGCCGACAAGCAGCGGCCTGAACTGTGGTGGCTTTGGTTCCTGTACTGCGGTAACGGCAGGGTTTGGAATGGCTGCTGCCGCTTGGGTGCAGAGAAAGCTTGCCGAAGATGGTGAACCAAAAGCCCTGAATTGTTAGCCCGCATGTTTCACCGGAATCCAGATTTTTCCCGGAGAGATTTTCGTCCAGATTGTTCGAGCGGCCAAAAGTCGATGTCATTCATCGGCTTGCAGGCTGTTCGGGCAATCTGGGCGGAAACATCCCGGGAAAAACTGGATAGCGTGACGGGTACAAAGTGTAACCTGGCTCAATTCGACGCAAGATAATGAATAATATAGGGTACCTCGAAAAATCGTCATTCCGGCGGAAGCCGGAATCCATAACTTGCTGATTTATATGGACCCCGGCTTTCGCCGGGGTGACGAAAAACTAATTATTCGAGGTTCCCTATAGATAAACACCTGTATTCCGAGCGTTCTGGTGAAATATGCGGGTTAGGTCTGCTTCCCGGATCAGGGTATCATTGCAATTGCTGAATTTGTTTCTACCGAGGGCCTGAAATGCTCAAGTTGCGCGGCGCGCCGGCGTTTTTCGATTTTCGTCTGGAAAAACTCAATATCCGACTGGCTGAAACTCTGGGAAAGCCTGTTTCCGTGTATGCGGAATTCGTCCATTTCATTGAATTATCGGAAGAACTTTCTGACGCTCAGCAGATTATCCTGAATCGGATATTGCGCTATGGCCCGGCGCTGACAAGCCATGAGCCAGTTGGCTCTTTGGTGCTGGTAACGCCCCGTCCGGGCACCATTTCACCCTGGTCATCCAAGGCAACGGACATTGCACATGTATGTGGTTTGCAGGCCGTAGAGCGCATCGAGCGGGGGGTGGCATATTACCTGGAGGGAGATCTTGCTGATGCTGATCTGGGAAAAGCCGGTGCTTTGCTTCACGATCGCATGATGGAATCCGTTTTTTATGATCTGGATGATGCACAAGTGCTGTTTTTGCATGCAGAGCCGCGCCCGTCTGCTTCTGTGGATATCCTCAATGGCGGCCGAGTGGCATTGGAAAAAGCCAATGTAGACCTGGGGCTGGCGCTGTCCGGGGATGAAATCGATTACCTGGTGGAAAGCTTTCAGGCCCTGGGGCGCAATCCAACTGACGTGGAACTGATGATGTTTGCCCAGGCGAACTCGGAGCATTGCCGGCACAAGATCTTCAATGCGAATTGGATTATTGATGGCAAACCCCGGGACGAAAGCCTGTTTCAGATGATTCGCAATACCACAGAAAAATCGCCACAGGATGTGCTGTCTGCCTATAAGGATAACGCAGCGGTAATGCGTGGCACCCAGGGTTACCGCTTTTTTCCTGCCCCGGATTCCGGGGTATATGAAGAGCACTGCGAGGATGTGCACATCCTGATGAAAGTGGAGACGCACAATCATCCCACGGCAATTTCGCCCGACCCCGGAGCTGCTACCGGTTCCGGAGGTGAGATCAGGGATGAGGGAGCCACGGGGAAAGGTTCCAAGCCCAAGGCTGGCTTGTGCGGGTTCTCTGTGTCCAACCTGCGTATCCCTGGTGCGGAACAGCCTTGGGAAAAGGACTATGGCAAGCCGGAGCGTATCGTTTCCGCCCTGGATATCATGCTGGAAGGGCCGATTGGGGCGGCTGCCTTCAACAATGAATTTGGGCGCCCCAATTTGTGTGGCTATTTCCGCACCTATGAAGCACAGGTGCCCGGGCCTCATGGCAAGGAATTGCGCGGCTATCACAAGCCCATCATGCTGGCTGGCGGCCTGGGGAATATTCGTGATGAACATGTACTCAAGGGCACCTTCCCTGCGGGCTCTCCCCTGGTCGTGCTTGGCGGGCCGGCCATGCTCATTGGCCTTGGAGGCGGCGCAGCATCTTCCATGGCTTCCGGCGCCTCGGCGGAAGACCTGGATTTTGCCTCGGTACAGCGCGCCAATCCGGAAATGGAAAGGCGCTGCCAGGAGGTAATCGATCATTGTTGCGCCAGGGGCACGGACAGCCCGATACTGTTTATTCATGATGTGGGCGCCGGTGGCCTGTCCAATGCTTTGCCGGAACTTGTTCATGATGCAGGCCTGGGGGGGCGCTTTGAATTGCGCACCGTGCCCTGTGATGATCCCGGCATGTCTCCCATGGAGATCTGGAGCAACGAATCCCAGGAGCGCTATGTGCTGGCCATTGATGTGGACAAGCTGGAAGAATTCGAGGCGATTTGTGAGCGCGAGCGTTGCCCCTATGCCGTCGTTGGCGAGGCCATGGATGAAGAGCATTTGCTTCTGGGGGATGCGTATTTTGACAACTATCCCATAGATATGCCCATGCCGCTGTTGTTTGGCAAGCCGCCAAAGATGGTGCGCGAAGCCCATCACCTGTCGTTTGCCAGGCCGGAGCTGGCATTGCAGGGTATAGATGTGGAAGAAGCGGTAGAACGGGTATTGCGCTTGCCTACGGTAGCCAGCAAAAATTTCCTGATCACCATCGGCGACCGCAGCATTACCGGCATGGTGGCAAGAGATCAAATGGTTGGTCCCTGGCAGGTGCCGGTGGCGGATGTTGCGGTCACCATTGCAGGTTATGAAGGCAATGCCGGAGAAGCTATGGCGCTTGGCGAGCGCACTCCCCTGGCATTGCTGAACGCGCCGGCTTCTGGCCGCATGGCGATTGGAGAGGCCATTACCAACCTCATGGCCGCACCAGTGGAGTCCCTGGGAAAAATCAAGCTCTCTGCCAACTGGATGGCTGCTGCCGGTTATCAGGATGAGGATGCGAGGTTGTTTGATACGGTCAGGGCGGTAGGCATGGAGCTTTGCCCCCGGCTGGGGATTGCCATTCCCGTGGGAAAGGATTCCATGTCCATGAAAACCGTCTGGCAGCAAGATGGAGAAGACAGGGAAATGGCTGCGCCCCTGTCCCTGATCATTACTGCCTTTGCACCAGTGACAAATGTGCGCAATGTGCTTACGCCCGCCCTGCGCACTGACCAGGGTGATACGGATCTGATTCTCATCGACCTGGGAAAAGGCGCGAATCGCCTGGGCGCATCTGCTTTGGGGCAGGTATATGATCAACTTGGCCATGTCGGCCCGGATCTGGATGATCCCGAAATGCTCAGGCGCTGCTTCGATGCCGTGCAGGAACTGAATCGGGATGGCCTGATCCTGGCCAGCCATGACCGTTCTGATGGAGGTTTGATAACGACTCTGCTGGAAATGGCTTTTGCCGGCCGCTGCGGGCTGGATGTGGGGATCGATTCTCTGGATGCAGATGCGCTGGCGGCCTTGTTCAGTGAAGAACTGGGGCTGGTTTTGCAGGTGCGTCATAGCGATTGTGATGATGTGCTTAAATGCCTGGAAGATGTCGGCCTGGGGCATTACAGCCATGTGCTGGGCACTACCCGGGATGATGAGAAAATTGTCATTTACCAGGGAAATCGGTTGCTGCTGGAGCGCCAGCGCAGTGATTTGCAGCAGATCTGGTCAGAAACCAGCCTGCAAATGCAGTTGCTGCGGGACAATCCTGAGTGTGCCCGGGAGGAGTTCCAGGGCATTGCGGCAGATGATCCCGGTTTGAGCGCCTACCTGAGTTTTGATCCTGAAGAAGACATTGCTGCGCCGTTTCTTGAGATCAGCAGGCCGCGCATGGCCATTCTCAGGGAGCAGGGCGTAAATGGCCAGCAGGAAATGGCTTATGCCTTTCACAAGGCGGGTTTTGAGGCGGTGGATGTTCACATGTCCGATATCCTCAATGGTTCTGTGACACTGGATGATTTCAGGGGGCTGGTCGCTTGCGGGGGGTTCAGTTATGGTGATGTGCTGGGCGCAGGAGAGGGTTGGGCCAAATCCATACTGTTTCATGCCCGCACTCGGGATCAGTTTCAGGCCTTCTTCGAGCGGGATGAAACCTTCAGTCTTGGGGTTTGCAATGGCTGTCAAATGCTTTCCAACATCAAGGAGCTGATACCCGGGGCAGACCATTGGCCGCATTTTGTGCGCAACCGTTCAGAACAGTTTGAGGCCCGGGTGGCCATGGTTGAAGTGCTGGACAGCCCTTCGCTGTTACTCCAGGGAATGCAGGGTTCACGCATGCCGATTGCAGTGGCTCATGGAGAAGGGCGCGCAGAATACCGCAGTGACTCCCAGCCGGGAAAGGGGGTAAGTTTGCGCTATATTGATAACCATGGTGATGTAACCATGAGATACCCGGCAAACCCCAATGGATCTCCCGAAGGGATAACAGGCCTAACTACAGATGATGGGCGCGTTACCATCATGATGCCACACCCGGAGCGGGTGATCCGCACGGTGCAGAATTCCTGGTACCCGGATGATTGGGGCGAAGATGGGCCGTGGATGCGCCTGTTCAGAAATGCCAGAGTATGGGTAAATGAAAACTAGCCCGCATATTTCACCAGAACGCTTGGAATATCGGTGTTTATCTATAACTATTCATTATCTTGCGTTGAATTGGGCCAGGTTACACTTTGTACCCGTCACACTATCCGGTTTTTTCCGGGATGTTTCCGCCCAGATTGTCCGAACAGCCTGCAAGCCGATGAACGACATCGACTTTTGCCCGTTCGAACAATCTGAACGAAAATCCCTCCGGGAAAAATCTGGATTCCGGTGAAACATGTGGGCTAGCTGACAATGAGTGAAGAATACGAAGACAACGAAAATGGGGAACTTGCAACCCGGGAAAGTCGTCCAAAATTAAAGAAGCCACCTTTGTACAAGGTATTGTTGTTGAATGACGACTATACGCCGATGGATTTCGTGGTTGAAATATTGACCTCCTGTTTCCATATGAATGAGGAAAAGGCAACCCAGGTGATGCTGCATGTGCATACCCGGGGTGTTGGGGTCTGCGGAGTATTTACGCGTGATATTGCAGAAACCAAGGTATCTCAGGTCAATAATTATGCAAGGGAAAGCCAGCATCCATTGTTGTGTACCATGGAAGAGGCCTGAAGGAATCTCTGATCAAACCATGAGGGCAAGATAAAAGCAGATGTTAAGTCAGGAACTGGAATATGTGCTGAACCAGGCGTTTCTCAACGCGGCGCACAAACGGCAGGAATTCATCACCATTGAGCACCTGTTGCTGGCGTTGCTGGGAAATCCATCGGCGGTAGAAGTGCTCAAGGCCTGTGGTGCGGATCTGGAGATGCTGGCAGATGATATTCGGCAGTTTATTCAGGAGAACTGCCCCTTGTTGCCCGAAGGTGAAGAACAGGAGGTGCAGCCCACTATTGGCTTCCAGCGGGTATTGCAACGCGCCGTGTTTCATGTGCAGGCCTCTGGTAAAAAAGAGGTCAGTGGCGCCAATGTACTGGTGGCGATTTTCAGTGAAAAGGATTCCCAGGCAGTGTATTTCCTCAACCAGCAGGGAGTGACCCGGCTGGATGTGGTGAATTACATGGCCCACGGTGTTTCCAGAGTGGGGAAGTCTGATGCAGATGAAGAATTTGCAGATAGCGCACAAGTTGGGGAGGCATCTGAAGGCAAGGCTAAGGTATCAGCGCTGGAATCCTGGACCCTGAATCTGAATGAGCATGCCAGAGAAGGAAAGATCGACCCGCTTATCGGTCGTGAGCATGAAGTGGAAAGAGCGGTGCAGATTTTGTGCCGCCGACGCAAGAATAATCCTCTGCTGGTAGGTGAAGCCGGGGTAGGCAAGACGGCCATTGCTGAAGGTTTGGCAAAAAAAATCGTGGACAAGGATATTCCCGAAATACTGCAAACAGCAACCATCTATTCCCTGGATCTGGGCGGGTTGGTTGCAGGAACCAAGTACCGTGGTGAATTTGAGAAGCGTTTGAAAGCGGTGCTCAAGGAGCTGAAAAAGATCCCGGACAGCATCCTCTTCATTGATGAAATTCACACCATAATCGGTGCAGGTGCAGCTTCGGGGGGCACCATGGATGCCTCGAATCTGATCAAGCCAATGCTGGCGTCAGGCGAGCTGCGCTGTATCGGCTCCACTACCTATCAGGAATTTCGTGGCATATTCGAAAAGGATCATGCCCTGAACCGGCGCTTCCAGAAAATTGATGTGGTTGAACCTGGCATTGAAGAAGTAGTAGATATTCTCAAGGGGTTGCGCAGTCGTTTTGAAGAGCATCATGACGTGACTTACAGTGATGCCGCCCTGCAGGCAGCAGTGGATCTGGCGGACAGGTACATCAATGATCGTCACATGCCCGACAAGGCGATTGATGTGATCGATGAAGCCGGGGCCGCCACTCGTCTGGTTCCTGAGGAGGAGCGCAAGACGGAAGTTGGCGTCGATCAGGTGGAGGCTGTGGTGGCGCGTATTGCACGCATTCCCGAGCGCAAGGTCTCCACTTCCGATATCGAGGCTTTGCACAATCTCAAGCGGGATCTGCAGATGGTGGTCTACGGACAGGATGAAGCCATTGATGTGCTATCTGCCGCCATTCGCATGAACCGTTCAGGTCTTGCAGAGGAACACAAGCCGGTAGGCTCGTTCCTGTTCGCCGGGCCCACGGGTGTTGGAAAAACAGAAGTCACCCGCCAGCTGGCCAGGGTTCTCGGGTTGGAGTTGATTCGTTTTGATATGTCGGAATATATGGAGCGCCACGCGGTTTCCCGGCTGATCGGTGCCCCGCCAGGCTATGTTGGTTTTGATCAGGGAGGCTTGCTGACAGAGCAGATCACCAAGCATCCTCATTCCGTATTGTTGCTGGACGAAATAGAAAAGGCGCATCCTGATGTCTTTAATCTGTTGCTGCAGGTAATGGATCATGGAACCCTTACAGACAACAACGGGCGCAAGGCCGATTTCCGCAATGTGATTATCATCATGACTACCAATGTCGGCGCCATGGAAATGAGCCGCCGCTCCATCGGTTTTACCAGCCAGGATCACAGCTCGGACGGGAAGGAAGCCATCAACAAGCTGTTTACTCCGGAATTTCGCAATCGCCTTGATGCCATTATCCAGTTCCAGCCCTTGTCTCTGGACAGTATCAGCAGTGTCGTGAGCAAGTTCCTGTTCGAGCTGGAAGGGTTGCTGGCGCAGAAGCAGGTAACTATCAGCGTGGATGAAGAAGCGCGTTTGTGGCTGGCGGGTCAGGGCTACGATCCAAAAATGGGCGCACGTCCCATGGCACGCCTGATTCAGGAAAAAATCAAGAAACCTGTGGCGGAGGAGTTGTTATTTGGCAAACTCAGCCAGGGCGGGCATGTGCGGATTCAGGTGAAAGATGACGAGCTGGCTTTCGTGTTTGAAAACCAGAAAGAAGAAGCTTGATCCGGCTTCTTGGCGCAATGTTTGCTTAGCGCTCGCGATAAACGATGCGCCCCTTGCTCAGATCATAAGGCGTCATTTCCACCTTGACCTTGTCCCCGGTTAGAATCCGGATGTAGTGCTTGCGCATCTTGCCGGAGATGTGCGCGGTAACCACATGGCCGTTTTCCAACTCTACGCGAAACATGGTGTTGGGCAAGGTCTCTTTGACCGTGCCTTCCATTTCAATTACATCTTCTTTTGCCATAAAAACACTACAACTTTGTCAGTTAATTAAAGTTTCTGGAGCTTTTTCCATCTGGAACAAAGCCCACGAAGGCGCAAGATTATAGCATCAAACGGGCGAAATCTACATGAAATATGCGGTTGCTGCAGGGTTCCGTCATCTATTCCAGGCAGCAGCTGCGCGCCGGATGCGAAAAACGCCGTAAATATATCCCTGTAGGCTCCACAGCGGCTTTTCCTGCCTTTGCCATGCCGGGTGGATGCATTTGGCTGGGGGCAGTTCTTGCCCCTTCAGTGGCCGGAATACAATTCAGTCACCTCATCGGTGTAATACATCAGTATGCGGTTGCGCCGCAGCTTCAGGGTAGGGGTGAGCAAACCATTTTCCGGCGTCAAGGGTTCGTTCAGTATTGCTACATTGTGGATTTTTGCGTAACCGGGAAAGGTGCTGAGTTTCTCCTGAACCCGCTGCAACACCTGTTCGCGCACCACTTCATTGTTGTAGTTTTCTGCATCGTCTGGTTTTAGTCCGGAGGAAAGGCATAGTTGCTTGAAATGCTCGGGATTTGGTACTACCAGCACGGAAAGATAAGGTTTCCCTTCGCCGATTACCATCGCCTGTTCGATAAGCGGATCCAAGGCAATGGCATTTTCCATGTCTGTAGGGGGGACTTTCTCGCCCGTGGACAGTACGATGATTTCCTTCAGGCGCCCGGTGATGAAGATGTGTCCGTCTTCAATCCTGGCCTTGTCTCCGGTGTGTAGCCAGCCTTGTGCGTCGATCATGTCGGAGGTGGCTTCCGGGTTGTTCCAGTAGCCGATCATGATGCTGGGGCTGCGGGTAAGCAGCTCTTCCTGATCGGAAATCTGCACTTCTACACCCGGTAGGGGAGGCCCTACAGAGGCGGGGATATTGTTCTCCAGAGGGTTGGCTGCAATTACCGGGCTGGTTTCGGTGAGACCATACCCCTGGGTTACCGGGATACCCAGGCCAATAAACATGCGCGCCACCTCGGGAGAAAGCGCAGCGCCGCCACAGACAGTAAAACGCAGTCGTCCGCCAAGGCGTGCGCGCACCTTGGCGCCCACCAAAGCATCCAGCAGGGGATGCAAAAGAAATGCGGGAATCCATTTTCCACGCCCCTGGTCGTATTCAAATTTTTTCCAGCCGATGTCTATGGCGCTTCGAAACAGGCTTTGCTTGATGCTGGACTCTGTCGTGAGCTTGTCCATGATGCGCCCGTAGATGCGCTCGAAAATTCGTGGTACAGAAACCAGAAGTGTGGGCTTGATGATGGAAAGATCTTCTGCAAGCTGTGGTATGGAGCGGTTATAGGCCGTGGTAGCGCCACATACCATGGCAAGATAATAGCCTACGGTTCGTTCAAAGGTGTGCGATAACGGTAAAAAAGACAGGAAGGTGTTGTCCGGGCCGATGTCGAAAAACCTTAGCGCAGCATGTATATTCCAGATGATGTTGTGATGGCTGAGCATGACTCCCTTGGGGCGGCCTGTGGTGCCTGATGTATAAACAACCGTCGCCAGTTCTTCGGAAGAAGTTTCCGTTTCGGCAAGGTCAGAAATGACGGGTTCCTGTGGTAGCCATTCCTGCAGTGATTTGAGCTTGGGATGTTTGGCGTTGACTTCCTGCAGAGCGATAATTGTGTGTACGCTGTCCAGTTCATCAATGCTGTCTTTCAGGGTATCCCATTGTTCCTGGCCTTCGATAACCAGCAGGGAAGCGCTGCAGTCATTGCAGATCCAGGTAATGTTTTCGGCCCTGTCATTCATGAATACGGGAACCAGCACCAGCCCAAGCCCCAGGGTTGCCTGGTCGCAGATCACCCATTCCCAGGAGTTGTGGCACATGATGATCACCCGTTCCCCAGTTTGCAGGCCGGAAGATTTCAGGGCGGCTTGCCAGCGTATCACTTCATGGGCGGTGTCCGACCAGCTGTATTCGTGCCACTTTTCATCTTCGGCGTTGTGCTGAATGTAGGCGATGGCATTCGGGGTGCGGGTGACGCGCTGACGGAATACCGCTGCCAGTGTGGGAGCTTCTTTCAGGGTGATGAGTGTATCGCTACTCATACGTGCCTCCTAGTTTTGCGAATGGTTTTCCCAGCCCGGGTCGGGAGTAAAGCGACTACCATAAGTGTATTCCAGTTTTCTGAGTTTGCTGAGAATTTCTGCTTTGCCGGTTTTTTCCACATAGTGCATGGGGCCGCCGCGAAACGGTGCATAGCAGGTGCCGAATATGATTCCGGCATCCAGCAGGTCTGCATCTTCCACGATTGCTTCACGCAGGCAGGCCATAGACTCGTTTATCAGGCGCAGGATCATGCGGTCGGCATAGTGATCCAGCTTGTCTGCTGTGGCCCTGGAGGCTTCTTTTTGCGCCTTGCCCTTGGTCCAGACATAGAAGCCCTGCCCTGATTTGCGTCCTAGATTACCGGCCTCTACCTTGTTACGCAGGTTTTCCGGCACTTCATTATGCAGGGTTTCCGAGAGTTTTTCCGCTACCGACAGACAAATGTCCAGGCCAACGGTATCCGCAAGCTCAACCGGCCCCATGGGCATGCCAAACCGGATGGCGGCCTGGTCTATATCGGCAGCGGGGACTCCCTCTTGCAGCAGGGTGACGGCTTCCAGCAGATATGGCATGAGCACGCGGTTGACCAGGAACCCAGGGCGGCTTTTTACCGGCAAAGGCAGCTTGCCGATGGCCTTGGCAAAGCTGGCTGCATCTGCGATCAGCTGGGTCGGGTTGTCAGGCTGGGTGACGATTTCGACCAGAGGCATTTTCGCCACCGGATTGAAGAAATGCAGGCCGATCAGCCGGGGGGGGTGTTGCAGCTTTTCCGCCAGTTTTTCCAGAGGGATGCTGGAGGTATTGGTGGCCAGTAGGGCGCCTGCTTTCATCTGCGGTTCTATTTTTTCGTACAGGGTTTGTTTGGCATCTATATCCTCGAAGATCGCCTCGATCACCACGTCTGCTTTTCCAATGCCATTGCCCAGATGATCCGGGAGCAGGCGATCCATGGCATTTTGCAGCAGATAGCGATCCTTGAGTTTTTTGCGGAACAGGCCATGGGCGCGGCTGATGGCGTGGCCCAGATACTCCGGAGCCCGATCCTGCAGGGTTACCCTGAGTCCCCGCAATACGCACCAGGCTGCAATATCTCCTCCCATGACGCCGCCGCCGATGACATGCACTTGCTGTGCCTTAAAACCGCTCTTTTCCGCCAGGCCCTTGAGGTGGTCTTGCAATAAAAACACGCGAATCAGGTTTTGCGCGGTTTCTCCCGTTAGCAGGGAAGATACTTGCTGTGCTTCACTGGCATACATCCCGGTTGTATTCCCGGCATGCTGTTGCCAGTGTGCAATCAATGCATATGGTGCCGGGTAATGTGCTTGTTGAACCCTTTTCGATACCTGTTTGCGTAGCAGGCGGGCGATCACTGGTCTCAGGGCAATATTTCCCGGAATGCGTTGCAGCAGGGTTAGACGGTGCTCGGGAGGCTGTTCTTCAATCAGCTTGCGGGCGGCATTTTTCAGTTGCCGCTGCGGCACGGCATAATCCACCAGATGGATGCGTTTCGCTGCCCTGGCACTGACTGGGCGGGCAGACAGCATCATCTGCATTGCCGGCAAATGCCCCAACAGCCTGATGCTGCGAACGCTGCCGCCAAAGCCTGGAAAAATGCCGAGCCGCACTTCAGGAAACCCGAGCCGGGTAGAAGGATCGGTGCTTGCAATACGATAGCGGCAGGCCAGCGCCAGTTCCAGCCCGCCTCCCAGGCAGAATCCATGAATCAATGCAACGCTGGGAAAAGGCAGCGCCTCAAGGCGATGAAAAATATCATGAGCGCGCAGAATCAGTTTTTGCGCCGCTTCGGCTGAGCTGATGCTTGCGAAGGACTTTACATCTGCACCGGCAATGAAGCCGCTTTTTTTGGCGGAGAAGACTACCAGTCCCTTGGGGTGAGCCTGGGCAATGCCGAGAAGCTGCTGGTCGAGTTCTTCCAGCGCCTGTTCGGTGAGCACGTTAGTGGTGGTATCAGCAGCGTCAAAACACAGCCAGGCAAGCTGTTGTTCGTCGTATTGAACATGGAAGTGTTTGTTCATGATTCGACCCTCTCAACCAGCATGGCTCCACCCTGACCGCCGCCGATGCAGAGGCTGGCCATTCCCCGTTTTGCCTGTTTTCGTTCCAGCACCTTGAGCAAGTGCAAAACAATGCGTGTGCCACTGGCTCCCACAGGATGGCCGAGGCTGATGCCGCCTCCGTCGATGTTCAGGCGTTCTTCCGGGATGGGGGAAAAGGCCCGAGGCAGCCCCAGGGACTGCATGCAGAAGTCCTGATCCTGCCATGCTTGCAGGCAGGCGAGCACCTGGGCGGCAAAGGCTTCGTTGATTTCCCAGTAGTCGATATCGCTGCTGTCGAACTGGTGCCGTTGCAGGATAGGGGCCATGGCATATACCGGCCCCAGGCCCATGCGGGCTGGATCCAGTCCTGCCCATTGACTGTCCATGATGCGCCCCAGCACCGGAAGTTGGTGCTCCTCTACTGCCCTGGCGGACGCCAGCAACAGGCAGGCTGCGCCATCGGTAATCTGGGCGCTGTTGCCAGCGGTTACTTTGCCGATGGGGCGGTCGAATACCGGCTTGAGTTTTGCCAGCTTTTCCATGCTGCTGTCCGGGCGAACCCCATTGTCTGCCGTATAGACGTTTCCTTCCTTGTCGTATAGCGGCATGATTTCATCCAAATCACCATCTTCCATGGCTTTTGCCAGCCGCCGGTGGCTGCGCATGGCGTACTGATCCATGCCTTCCCTGCTGATATTGAAATCTTCTGCCAGTTGTTCTGCTGTCTGTCCCATGGAAAGCCCCACCACGGGATCGGTAAGGCCTCGCAGGATGGCGATCACCGGCTTGAAATGGGAAGCCTTGAGTTTCCCAAGTACGCGCACACGGCTGGAAAAGCTGCGCGCCTGGTTCCAGGTGGACAGCCATGCCACCATGGCATTGTTGAGCAGGACGGGATGGCGGCTCATGGCCTCTGTTCCGCCAGCCAGAATCAAATCTGCGCTGCCGCTGGCAATATCCCTGGCTGCGCTGTCCAGCGCCTGCATGCCCGAGGCGCCATTTCGTTGTACGCTGAATGCAGGAACCTGGTCGCCACAGCCCAGGCGCAGGGAGATTACCCGGGCGATATTGGCTTCATCCGGGCCAGAGGAGACACAGCCAAAAATTACCTCATCCA
>JAJRUY010000257.1 GCA_024277555.1 Gammaproteobacteria bacterium
CAGCCGGAAACACGCAAATGTATGTGGCTGACTTTGGACTCATCATGCTCAATGTAGCCCACCGTATCGATTAACCGGGAAAGGGTCCCTGCCCTTACAGGCCGGGTGCGCACCCCAAGGTTCTGCACCACAGCAGGAGAGATGGTGACGTCACTGCCTCCTGCATCTGCATCGGCATATACCGGAATGAGATCCATTCCCATGGGGGATTTACCTGGCTCATCCCTACGATAGTTCGGATCCATGGGAGCCACCCAATACAGAATCTCTTTTTCACCATCATCCGCAGACTGAACGGGCAGGCTTGCAGCCACAAACAATGCCACAAATATAGCAATCACATTTTTCATTCTTCTTCTCCTGCAGCCAGGTACAACAAACCGGCATCGGTTTTCAACAGATCCACACGCAACTTCAGTGCCTGCAACTTGATGTCAAGCTCGGTAATGCGCGCCTTCATCAGCCCGGTAAACTCCAGTGTGCCACTCTGGTAAGCCTGGAGTGCTGCTTTGGCATTTTCTTCGGCCTCTTTGAGCAAGCGCCTCTCATAACGCTGTATGCGCTCGGCAAGCCTTTCCTTGTTGGCGGCTTTCATGGCCAGGCTCTCACGCAACTTGCGCCAGCTATCGGCACGCTCCAGGGAAGCTGCATCTGCCCTTTTCTGACTGGCGGCCAGGCGTTGATCCTGGCGCTTTCCAGTAAACAGGGGAACATCAACAGTAAGCATTATTGCCCCCATATCGGCGCGACTGGAACCATCAGGATGGTCGCCAAAACGCATACGATATTCTGCGCCAAGCATCCAGCCCGGTTTGTACTGCTGTTTGGAAATAGCCACTGCCTGCTGGTGTACTTCAATAGCCGCCGAGCGCACCAGGATTTGCGGATGGTTTTGCAATGCTTCTTCAATGGCTTTCTTGCCAGGCACTGCGGGCAGTTCCGGCATTGCCGGTTGCAATGCCCGCCATGCTGCCTGCCCCAACCAACGGGAAAGGCGGGCTCTGGCTGTTTCTTCCCTTGCCTGTATACGGGTGATGCGATCATCCAGTCTTGACAGCTCCAACTCGGCCCGCAGCACATCCTGTTGGGAAGAACCACCTGACCCGTATTGCACCCGGGTTATCTCCGTCAGGCTTTCAAACAGCTTGCGGCTGGAACGAATGATTTTTGCCGCTTCCACCTGGTAATAGATATCGAGAAAGGTTTTTCGCACCTCCCGCAGGATTTTTCTGCGCTCCAGTTGTACCCGGCGGCGCTCTACACTGGCTTGCGCCCTGGTCTTGCGGGATTTGTACAACAGAGTGTCACCCCGGGGAAACGCTTGCTGAATGCCCAGGCGCAGCTGGGTAGCTGGCTCCCTGCTCAGATCAAAATCATCCAGAGGCAGGTTGTACAATCCGGTGCGCAATTTGGGATCAGGCAGCTGCCCGTCCGCAACGGCATCTGCATCCAGGGCCTCGGATCGGGCGAGACCCGCTTGCAACAGCGGATCGTTTTGCAGGGCGATCTGCTCACTTGCGGGCAAATCGAGTAACATTCCTTCGCCTGCCATTGCCGTCTGAGCAATAAACATCGGAACCAAACAAGCAAATAACACCATGCATCTGCAGCATGGTTGCGGTAAAACTGGTTTCATATCGAAAACTCCGGCTACATCCCCGTTTCTGGTGATAGCAGACACACCAGTCCAATACGGATAAAACAGGAACCACTTACATGGAGCTCTTGAAAAGCCGGGCGCGGCTATATCAGGAGCAAATCCAGATACTCTCCAGGCAGAGAGTCGTAGCAGAAGTTATGCCCAGGGTGGGCGATAGATGGCGGGAACAAGAATTGATGCCGCAATGACATCTGGGGCAGCGAGAGCTGCTGTAGTGCAGCGTTCGCAAGCAGGCACATTTACTGGATTGATCAACGCCGTATAGGAGGTGCAATGCGGTGCAACCTGGCAATCCTGCAATGCGCAGCAATTCCTGGTTTCGCATTTTCCACAGTCATGATCAGCCATTTCCATGGCGGAAGAAACGCTGGCCTGCATGGAATTTGTTTCAGCAGATCCGGGTGCCGCAAAGCCCGCTGATTGCAAACCCAGCGATAACAGCGCGAAAACCAACACGGCTACGATCGAATTGTGGAAACGCTTACGCATAAGCAAATAGCATACCGACTTGAATCTGATTATTCAAGGTCATCGGGCATAGCCATTGACTATGCGGGCTTTCCTTGCTCTGGCAACGGCAGCTTCACGGTTACTGCCAGACCACCAAGAGTTGAGTGGGAAAACAGAATTTCACCCTGATAGAGTTCTACTATTTCTTTCACAATCGCCAGCCCCAGTCCGGAACCACTGGTGTTTTCATCAACGCGCATACCACGCTGTACCAGGCGGGACATTTGTTCCTCATCACAACCGGCACCATTATCCTCAATCTGAATGTACAAGCCATCTTCCAGACTGAGCTTTACCTGCACTTTTCCAGCTGACCATTTGCAGGCGTTATCCAGCAGATTTCCCAGCAATTCCAGCATGTCATTCCGGTCAGCCGGGTATTCCAGATCCGGTGATATTTCATAACTGATTTCCAGATTGCGGTCGTGATAAACACGTTTGAGTACATCAACCAGCCCTGGTATTTCATCCCTGGCGACAAAGCGTTGGCCTGGAACCCCTCCTCCGGCCAAC
>JAJRUY010000258.1 GCA_024277555.1 Gammaproteobacteria bacterium
CGCAACCGGGAACAGAATTTTGCCCTCAACATGCTGCTGGACCCGAATATTGATTTCGTCACCTTGCTGGGAACCGCCGGCACCGGAAAAACCCTGCTGACCCTGGCTGCAGGCCTTGCGCAAGTTCTGGACAAGAACCTGTACAAGGAGATCATCATGACCAGGGTCACCGTTCCCGTAGGCGAAGACATCGGCTTTCTACCTGGCACGGAAGAAGAGAAAATGACACCCTGGATGGGCGCGCTCATGGACAATCTGGAAGTGCTGACCCAAACCGGCGGGGGCGACTGGGGGCGGGCCGCTGCCGATGATCTGTTGCGCTCACGCATCCGCATTCACTCCCTGAATTTCATGCGCGGCCGCACTTTTCTGAACAAGTACATTATTCTCGATGAAGCACAAAACCTCACTGCAAAACAAATGAAAACCCTGATCACCCGAGCCGGGCCGGGCACCAAAGTGGTGTGCCTGGGGAATGTCGCCCAGATAGATACTCCCTATCTGACGGAAACCACTTCGGGTTTGACTTATGTGGTGGATCGCTTCAAACAATGGCCGCACAGTGGACACATTACCCTGTTGCGCGGCGAACGATCCCGGCTGGCCGATTTTGCTTCGGATATCCTTTGACAGACGATCATGACACATAGCATTCCAGAACAAAATATCAAACTGATGCGCCTGATGAAACAGGCAATTGATGACAATCTGCTGACACCAGACTATCACCCGGTATTGCAAACCCGATTTCCGAGCCGCAAGGCCTATTTACTGCACTGTCATCTGAAAACCCCTGTCGGCCAACAGATACCCTACAAAAGCCTGCGCAAGCTGGCAGGCATGACCGACATGGCGGCCGCATTGGATCGATGGATGATCAAGACCGGCCTGCAGGCATTAAAGCGAATGCACCTGGAACAGCCAGAGGCAAACATTATCATTCCCCAATCCATCACTTCCCTGCACAACCCAAAATATGCACACTGGCTGGATCGACAAAGCACCCGCGAGGACGTATCAACCCGTGGCCTGATCGTTTCCTTCCGCCTTTCCCAGGTCGCCAAAAACCTCAAGCGCTCCCGTGACTGCATTACGGCATTGCATCAGCTGGATATCAGCACCATGATCGACAGCTTTTCCGAGCACCCTGCTGCAATCAAGATCCTGAAGGCCATGGGCAGCCGTTATATGAGCGTATCCACCAGCCTGCTTGGCGCAGATGATGATGTCATCAAGCGAATCATCAATGTCTGCCACAGGCGCAGCGTCCTGATCCTGCTCCCGGAAATCAATCGTGCTGAAGATATCAACCTGTGCTGGTCTTACAGTGCCGACCTCCTTGAAGGAGCCTACATTCACCCGGCCACCAAAGATACCAGCTTCGATTATGCGCCAGTTATCGTCTGAGCATTCCCCACAATGAAGCCGCTGCCGCAAGAATTTGTACGCCTGTTTCCTGATTTGGGTGCGGATAAGAGCTTTCTCCAGTCAGTGCTGGAAATGGGGCAGCAGATTTCTCTTCCCGCCGGGCAGCATATCTGCCTTGAAGGCAGCAACTGCAACCATCTGGCTTTCGTACTCAGGGGCACAGCCAGGGTGTATAAGCTCTCCGAATCCGGACGGGAAATCACCTTGTACCGGGTGGAGGCAGGAGAATGCTGCATATTGACCCTGTCATGCATCATCAGCGGGAGACGTTTTCCCGCCTTTGCCGTAAGTGAATCCGAGATGGAAGCCATTGTGGTTCCCGCTGCCACCGTCCAGGATTGGATGGACAACACCCGCAGCTGGCGGCACTATGCATGGAACCTGATTGCAGCCCGCCTTGGTGACGTGATCAGTTTGATCGAGGAAGTGTCCTTCCGGCGCATGGATGAGCGTCTGAGCCTCTACCTGAACCAGGAAAAACTGTTTCCCCTGGATAAGAAAACATCAATTACCCACCAACAGATTGCTGCCGAACTCGGCACCTCCCGCGAGGTGATCAGCCGTCTGCTCAAGGATCTCGAACAGCAGGGAATCGTGGATCTCGGTCGCGGCTGGATAAAACGCCTGAAATCTCCAATGTGACTTTGTCACAGACAATCCCGGCGAACCCCTCTATCTTTCACCTTACAGTTGGCTATTTTCCGGAAACACCCGGACATTGAGGAGAAAGAACATGAAAGCAAATGTTGGTGGTATCGATAAAATTCTGCGCATTGTTGTCGGCCTTGCGGTTATCGGCTGGGGCATTTATGCACAAAACTGGTGGGGCGCCCTGGGCGCCATCCCCTTGTTCACGGGGCTGATTGGCTGGTGCCCCTTCTACCCGCTGCTGGGCATGAGCAGCTGCAAGCGATGACAAAAAAGCCGGCGTTATGCCGGCTTTTTTGTCATCTACTCAAACTTTCTTCAACGATTCCTGATAGCGCCCGTCCACCCTTTCCCGCAGCTCGCGCCCCGGCTTGAAATGTGGAACATACTTTCCCGCCAATGCCACAGGCTCTCCGGTCTTGGGATTGCGCCCCATGCGCGGCGGACGGTAGTGCAGTGAAAAACTGCCGAAACCCCGCACTTCGATGCGCTCCCCACCAGCCAGGGACTGACTCATCTGTTCCAGTATGCATTTCACGGCCAGTTCCACATCCCGATGTGCAAGATGGGTTTGCTGGCGTGCGATGGCTTCGATCAGTTCAGATTTTGTCATCAGTTACCTCGTTGCTAGCAGGCGGCCGAAGCCGCCCTGTTTGTACAGATTTATTCGCCACTTTCCTTGCTGACGGACAACTGGTCTTTCAACAGATCACCCAGAGAAGCCGATCCGGCGGAAGCACCGCCTGGTTTGTAGCTCTCGATGGTGGCCTTTTCCTCATCAAAATCCTTGCCCTTGATGGAAAGCATCAGGGCACGGTTCTTGCGGTCGACGCCGGTGAATTTGGCTTCTACCTGTTCGCCTTCCTTAAGGACAGAGCGGGCATCTTCCACTCGATCACGAGAGATCTCTGAAGCACGAATGTAACCATCCACGCCCTCAGCCAGCTCTACGGTAGCACCTTTGACTTCCACTTCCTTGATGGTGCCGGTGACGATGCTGCCCTTGTCATGGGTAGCCAGATAGGTGGAAAACGGATCCTGATCCAGCTGCTTGATGCCGAGAGAGATGCGCTCGCGCTCGGGATCCACGGACAACACCACGGTTTCCAGCTCCTGGCCTTTCTTGTAATCGCGGATCAGGTCTTCACCCGGCTCATCCCAGGTAATATCAGACAAGTGTACCAAGCCATCGATACCGCCATCAAGGCC
>JAJRUY010000259.1 GCA_024277555.1 Gammaproteobacteria bacterium
AGATTCGACAGCACTTCTATCGGCTGCTTTTCCAGCAGCGGCAACAGCGGCTCTTTGCTTATTGGGTGACAAAATTCTCCACGGTGGAGGCGGCCATGCAGAAGCGTGAAGCGGCCGGTGATGTTTCCGGTTACGACCGTCTCCGGATCAGTCGGGAGAGGGTGGCGATGCTCTCCCGGCAACGCCGGAGTACGGCGCAGCATGAGGCAGATTGGCAACGGTTGCTAGGTATCATCGGCCTGACAGACAGTCGGGAATTCGATGCCGTGGAGGGTCAGTTGATTCCCCCGGAATTGCAACCTTTCCCCGCCGTGGAAAGTTTTGCGCAATCTGCCGCGCTGCTGCAGCAACAGCGCCAGGCTGAGGTCTCGCGCCTGACGGCTCGCGCCGTTGCCCGCAGCCGTATTCCGGAGATTACGCTCGGTCTTGGGGTGAAGAGTATCGATACTCCGCAAGGTAGTGATTCCGGCCTGATGCTGAGTGCCTCCATACCCTTGCCGCTGTTTGATCGTAAGCAGGGGGGGCGCCAACAAGCCACTGCTGAGGCGATCCGGGCGGAAAGCGAATACCAATTGGCGTTACGCCAAGTCCAGGCCAGGGTTCGTGCCTTGTGGCACAAGGCCAGTCTATTGCGCGCTAACGCCCGGCTCTTTTCGGAGCAGAGCATGGCTGCATCATATGAACTGGTGGCTCTCGCGGAGACCTCATACCACGCCAACGAAATCGGTGTGCTGGAGTTGATTGATGCCTATCGCAGTGCCCTGGAAGCGGAGATCACCGCCCTGGAGCTGGCGCTGGAATCACGCCTGATAAGCATTGAGCTGGATGAGATGACAGCAGGAGTATACCCATGAAAATATTGTTACTGGGGGCGTTGTTAGCCCTCCTGTTGCTGGCGGGTTGCGACGACCATGGCCATGACAAGGAAAATCACGCGCCCCATGGAGTTGTTGACAAGGTGATGGGCTTTTTCAGGAACCACTGGAGGGCGGCCGATCACGGCCATGATCACGCCGACCAGGGCAGTCATGAGGAACATGGCGAAGGCGATACGGCCATTGCGGTCACCCATTTCACTGAAGCTACGGAACTGTTCGTGGAATTTCCGGCGCTGGTGGTGGGGCGGGAATCCCCCTTTGCTGCGCATCTGACGCGCCTGGATAACTTTCATCCCATTGCCAATGGCAGGGTCACTCTGACTCTCAGTGGTGGTGGTGTGGCAGATGAGGTGTTTAGCGTGCAGACCGCCAGTGTGCCCGGCATTTTTCGCCCGGTCGCATTGCCCAGGCACCCGGTAACACGCCAGGTCAGCCTGCGCCTGCAAGGGGAAGGGCTGGACGTCATTCACTCACTGGGGGAGTACAGTGTCCACCCCTCCCAGGCTGAGTTGCTGGCCAAAATGAAGCCACAGGAAGAGCCTGTCGATGTCATTTCCTATCTGAAAGAACAGCAGTGGCAGGTGGATTTTGCCTTGACTCAAGCCATTGTGGATGAGGCGCGAGCCAGCATTCAGGCCACCGGCACGCTGCGTCCCCGGGCGGATGGTGAGGTCTACTTGAGTGCCACCAGCACCGGACATCTGCACGCCAAAGGCGGCTTCCCCTATCCGGGAATGCAGGTTGAACCCGGACAGATACTGGCCACCGTTGCCCCGCGTCTTGGTGCAGGGGGGGATTTGTCCACCCTGAAAGCGGCGCGGGACAAGGCCAGATCGGAATATCAACTGGCCAGGCATGAACGAGAGCGTTTGCAAGAGCTATGGAAACAGAAGGTGATCGCGGAACGCCGTCTGCGTGCAGCCGAGAGCACCGAAGTTGTGGCAAAGGCTGAGCTGGATTCCGCTGAGCGCCGTTATCGGCAAAGTACCGGCGAGCAACAGGCGGGTTCCGGCATCCCGGTTCTTGCCCCCATCGGTGGCATACTGGCGCAGGTGAATGTTGCTCCCGGTCAGTATGTGCATGAAGGCGATGTCCTGTTTCATATTATCAATATCGGTTGGCTGTGGCTGGAGGTGCGCATTGCCGAGGCGGATATCGCTGCATTACAACAGCCTGCTGGCGCCTGGTTCACCCTGAAGGGGTTTGAGGGCAGTTTCAGCACTTTCGACCTTGAGGGGCGGTTGGTGGCAGCTAGCGGCGCTATTGACCCCGTGTCACGCACCGCGCCGTTGATTTTCGAGTTCAACAATCCAGACCAGCGGCTGCGTAGCGGCATGTTCGCCAATGTGCGTGTCTATACCGGCAAGGTTGCCCGTGGGGTGATGGTGCCAGCTTCCGCAGTGTTTAACGATGGCGGCCAAGAGGTGGTCTATGTGATGCTGGGGGGGGAATCCTTTCAGCGGCGCATGGTTCGCCTGGGTATTCGTGACGGTGACCGGGTTCAGGTTAGAAGTGGTGTGGAGGCAGGCGAATGGGTTGTCAGCCAGGGTGCCTATCTGGTTCGCTTGGCATCCGCTTCAACCGCTGAAGCTGGCCACGGCCATGCACATTAGCCCGCATTTCTCACCGGGCGTACCGTGCTAACAGGAAAAGGTCAATGATTCATAATGTTACCGATAAACAGATTACCGTAAGCGGCTTCACTGTGTCCTGTTCGGGTTTCCACCCAATCCGGCTGCGCATTTTGCCCGATCCTCCTCAAATCATAGCCACTGCTATGCTTTTCGGACGATCAAACAAACTGCTTTGCCGCATTGACCGGAACTCCCGAGTCCCGGTGAGAAATGCGGGCTGGGAGAAACAATTATGATTGCTTCTGCCATCCAATGGTCTTTGAATAACCGCCTGTTCGTTATCGCCGGTGCCTTGCTGCTGTTGTTCTGGGGTGCTTACGAAACTACCCGCATGCCGGTGGATGTGTTTCCAAACTTGACCGCACCTACAGTTACCGTGGTCACCGAGGCGCACGGCATGGCGCCCAGGGAGGTGGAGACACTGGTGACTGTGCCGATTGAAAGTGCGCTCAATGGCGCTGCCGGCATACGCCGGGTGCGCTCCAACACACAAGTGGGTATTTCCACAGTGTATGCGGAGTTCGAGTGGGGTACCGACATCTACAAGGCACGTCAAATCGTTTCGGAAAAGCTGCAAACGGTCAGGGCTACACTGCCGCCCGAGATCGCTTCGCCAGTGCTGGCTCCGGTCGCGTCGGTGATGGGCGAGATTATGTTTATTGCGCTGAAGTCTCAGCGTCATGATGCCATGGAACTGAAAACCACCGCAGACTGGGTCTTGCGCCGCCGTTTGCTGGCGGTACCCGGTGTTGCTGAGGTGATTCCCAATGGCGGCCAGACCAAGCAGTTTCAGGTGCTGGTCAAGCCAGAGCGGCTGGCATCCTACCGCATAGATCTCGATCAAGTCACCCGGGCGCTGCGCGCCACCAACCTGAACTCTTCTGCCGGGTTTTATACCGAGGGCGGCCAGGAGTACCTGATTCAGGGGCTGGGGCGAGTGCATTCGCCCGCGGACATTGGTAATGCCCTGGTGGCTCTGCGCGGTGGTGAGCCGGTACTGGTGCGTCATCTGGCGGAGGTAAAGATAGCGCCTGCGCCGATGCGGGGGACAGCCGCCCATAACGGCCAGGATGCGGTTGTGCTGGGCATTCAAAAGCAGCCCGGCGCCAATACCCTGGAGCTGACCAAACGGCTGGATCGAGTGCTGGTGAATATCCAGGCCGCATTGCCCGAAGGGATGGAGATCGAAAGCAAGGTCTTCCGCCAGGCTGATTTTATTTCTGCCTCCATCGACAACCTGCTGGAGGCGCTGCGCGATGGCGCCATTCTGGTAATTGCCATTGTGTTCATCTTTCTTGCCAGCGGTCGCGCCACCGCTATCACCCTGATGGCGCTGCCGCTCTCTTTGCTGGCGGCGTTGCTGGTGCTCAAGGCCATGGGGGGTAGCATCAACACCATGACCCTGGGAGGGCTGGTTATTGCTCTCGGGGCGCTGGTGGATGATGCGATCATCGTGGTGGAAAATATTGTGCGGCGGATGCGCGAAAACCTGCGCAGGAATGACCGGATCCCGACCCTGCAAGTGGTGTGGAAGGCGACGTGCGAGATTCAAAGCTCCATCGTCTTCGCTACACTCATTATTATGGTGGTCTTTTTGCCGCTGTTTTTCCTCAGCGGGGTGGAGGGGCGTCTGATGCAGCCCCTGGGTCTGGCCTATATCATCGCCCTTGCGGCCTCGCTGCTGGTGGCGATCACGGTAACGCCGGTGCTCTGCAGTCTGTTTCTCAAGCACTCCCGGGTAGTTAAAATCGATCATGAAACGCGCCT
>JAJRUY010000260.1 GCA_024277555.1 Gammaproteobacteria bacterium
CTAAAGGGCACCTCGAAAAATCGTCATTCCGGCGGAAGCCGGAATCCATAACTTGCTGATTTATATGGATCCCGGCTTTCGCCGGGGTGACGAAAAACGAATTATTCGAGGTTCCCTAACCCGTATGTTTTACCGGAATCCAGATTTTTCCCGGGATCTTTTCGTCCAGATTGTCCGAGCAGTCTGAACGAAAATCTCTCCGGGAAAAAATCTGGATTCCGGTAAAACATGTGGGTTAATAACCGGCTGAATCTGCGATCAATCCTTTGGGCATTTGCGGGATATGATGAACCTCTGAGCGCAGCTCCCCGTTCTTGCCCAGGGTAAGCATGCGCCACCCGGGGGGCAGGGTGTCCAGACCAAACTCATCCTGTTGTGATGAGAACTGGATGCAGGTGGAGGGCGTGGCAAGCAACTGCAAATGCCCGAGCCTGCCTTCCCAGGGCTGGTGCACATGCCCCCATACAACGCCCTTTACGGCCGCATTGTCCTTGATGCGGGAGAGCAGCTCCTGGCCGTTGTCCAGGCCGATGTTGTCCAGCCAGACGCTGCCGACAGGCACTGGCTGGTGGTGCAGAAAAATCAGGATATGAGGCGGTGCATTTTCCAATGCGCTGTCCAGCAGTTCCAGTTCATTCCGGGACAGGTGGCCGTGCTCTTTTCCCGGTACCTGGGAGTTGAGCAGCACCAAGCGCCAGTTTCCCAGGTCTATCGTTCCGCCAGTGGGGATCTGGTGCTTTTCCAGAACATTTTTCATGCTCAGTACATGGTCATGGTTGCCGGGGATGGCGGCGCCAGGGCAGTCCGTGTTGGCCAGAGCTCTGGCAAGGGAATGATAGCCCTCCTTCGATCCATCATGGACCAGGTCGCCAGTGACCACGACCATATCTGGTGTTGTTTTGGCGCAGGCGCTGGACAGCACCTGTTGCAACGCATCCAGGGTATTCAATCCCAGCAGAGTGCCGGTGGGATCTGCATACAAATGGCAATCACTGACCTGAAGTAGATGCAGGTCTGATCCCTGACGTATATTGTTCATGGGCATTCAATTCAGTATTTTGAATACCCAGCCTATACCCGAAAAATAGCGATTGACATGCCCGGGTTTGCAGAATGTGAACTCCTGCTCAGAAGCCTTCCGTGGATGTGAACAGGCCCACACGAAGATCCCTGGCAGCATAGATTTCCCGGCCGTCCACCTCGAGTTTTCCATCGGCAATGCCCAAAATCAACTTGCGGGCAATAACTCTTTTAATATCAATGGTGTATTTCACCAGGCCGGCATTGGGCAGCACCTGGCCGGTGAATTTCACCTCGCCTACGCCCAGGGCGCGGCCGTGTCCGGGATTGCCCAGCCAGCCCAAGTAGAAACCCACCAGCTGCCACATGGCGTCCAGGCCAAGGCAGCCGGGCATGACCGGGTCGCCGGGGAAATGGCAGTCGAAAAACCACAACTCCGGCTTGATGTCCAGTTCAGCGGTGATCAACCCTTTGCCGTGCTGTCCGCCCTCATCGGCGATGTGGGTGATACGATCCATCATCAGCATGTTGTTCACGGGAAGCTGTGCATTGCCCGGGCCGAACAGCTCGCCGTGTCCGCATTTTATGAGGTCTTGTTTTCCGTAGGCGTTCTTGCGATCCATTTAGTGATCCAGTTGTGATTTTATATGGGTGATGATGTCATCCAGGGAGATCATCTCGTTTTCATTCATGCTGCGGGCGCGGAATTCCACCTCGCCCTTGTCCAGGCTGCGCTCGCCCACTACGACGCGCATGGGGATGCCCATGAGTTCATGGTCGGCGAACATGACGCCGGGGCGCTGATCCCGGTCATCGAACAGCACCTCGATACCGGCGGCCAGCAGATCCTGATAGAGTTTTTCCGTAGCCTCGCGTACCTTTTCCGATTTTTTCATCTGTATGGGTAGCAGGGAGACCTGGAAGGGGGCGATGCTCAGGGGCCAGATGATGCCCCTGTCGTCATGGTGTTGCTCGATGGCGGCGCCCACCACCCGGGACACGCCGATGCCGTAACAGCCCATGGTCATGGTCACGGCCTTGCCGTTTTCGTCCAGTACCGTGGCGTGCATGGCTTCGCTGTACTTGGTGCCGAGCTGGAAGATATGCCCCACCTCGATACCCCGGGCGATGGTGAGGCTGCCTTTGCCATCCGGGCTGGGGTCGCCCTCCACCACGTTGCGGATGTCTGCTGTCTCAGGCAGGATCACGTCCCGTTCCCAGTTGATGCCGAAATAGTGCTTGCCTTCTGTGTTGGCTCCGGCGGAAAAGTCCGCCAGCACCGCCACCGAGCGGTCAACAATACAGGGGATGGGCAGATTCACGGGGCCCAGGGATCCGGGTCCGGCGCCAATGGCAGCGTGAATTTCCTCTTCCGTGGCGAAGCGCAGGGGGCTGGCCACCTGGGGCAGTTTTTCCGCCTTGATTTCGTTGAGCTCGTGATCGCCGCGCACCAGCAAGGCGATGAGACCGCCTTCCGCCGCTTCCACCACCAGGGTTTTTACAGTCTGTTCGATGGGCTGGTTGAACTGCTCTACCAGTTCGGTGATGGTTTTGGCATCCGGAGTGTCCACCAGTTCCATGGTCATCGAAGGTGCTGGCCGCTGGTCGCGATCAGGCAGAGCCTCGGCCAGCTCGACGTTGGCGGCATAGCCGCCTTGCGTGGAAAAGGCGATGGCGTCTTCGCCGGAGTCTGCCAGTACATGAAACTCATGGGAGCCGCTGCCGCCGATAGCGCCCGGGTCTGCCGCCACCGGGCGGAAATCCAGGCCGCAGCGCTCGAAGATGCGGCTGTAAGTCTGGTGCATCAGATCATAGGTTTGCTGCAAAGAGGCTTGGTTCGCGTGGAAGGAATAGGCGTCTTTCATGAGAAACTCCCGGGCGCGCATGACACCGAAGCGCGGGCGGATCTCGTCGCGGAACTTGGTCTGTATCTGGTAGAAATTTACCGGCAGCTGGCGGTAGCTTTTGAGCTGGTTGCGTGCCAGGTCGGTGATGATCTCTTCATGGGTAGGGCCAAGACAGAACTCCCGGTTGTGCCGGTCACGAAAGCGCAGCAGCTCCGGGCCATACTCTTCCCAGCGACCCGATTCCCGCCATAGCTCGGCGGGTTGCACCACGGGCATGGACAGCTCCAAGGCACCGGAGTTGTCCATTTCCTCGCGCACGATGCGCTCCACCTTGCGCAGCACCCGCAATCCCAGGGGCAACCACACATACAGGCCGGATGCCAGCCTGCGAACCAGGCCTGCCCGCAGCATCAGGCGATGGCTGGGGATTTCGGCATCAGCCGGGGTTTCCTTCAGCGTCTGCAGGGGAAACTGGGATGTGCGCATTCTAGGCGGTACTCCATGACAAAAACGCTCATTTTAGCCTGAAATGTCAGTGGCAGGTAGAAAAACGTCGGCGCGGGTTGCCCGATGCGCTACGCTTATCGGGCCTACGGAAGATATGTAGGCCGGATAAGCGTAGCGCATCGGGCAATGTACAACGAGGCAAGGCCCAACCGTAGGCCGGATAAGCGCAGCGCATCCGGCAACAAGGTCTGCAAACGCCCTCATTCCCTCTCCATCGCCAACACAACTGGTGATGCCTTGGCCCAATTCGCCGGATACCAACCTTTGGCCACCGCCCGGTGAAAGGAACTGTAAGGCCACTCATTCGGGCTGGTGCTCAGGCCATGTTTTACCGGATTGTAATGAATGTAATCCAGGTGCCTGCGCCAATCTTCTTCATCTCGGATGCAATGCTCCCAGAATCGTGGTTGCCACATGGAGTGTCCATCTGGCGACAGGCGCCGGGTGGTGTACTTCTTGATTTCCCGCCAACGGGATGAAAAATCGCCATCGTCGGGTGGCAGTTTCCACAGGCAATGCAGGTGATCGTGCAATACGACGATGGCGTCGATATGAAACGGTCGGTTGCGCTTTATGTGACGAAAGGCATCTCCCAGAATGGAAACATGCTCAGGATCCTTGAACAAGGGCATGCGCTTTTTACATACCAGGGTGAAAAAATAGTGCCCACCAGGCACATACAAACGGCGGTAGTTGCTCATCATCCCTCCTTGGATGTTGTTGTGGCAGCAATATGATTATATCGGTGTTCGGAGGTGATTGCCCGATGCGCTGCGCTTATCGGGCCTACGGGAGATATGCAGATCGGACAAGCACAGCGCATCCGGCAATATGCAATGAGGCAAGACCCAACCGTAGGCCGGACAAGCGTAGCGCATCCGGCAGTGTTTCCAAATTCTATCCTGCAGACAGGACGCAAGAGGTATAATTTCCCAAAGTCTAAACCTATAGTCAGGTAGTTTGAAATGTCCAAGAACAAGGTAAACAAGGTGGTTCTGGCCTATTCCGGTGGTCTGGATACCTCTGTGATTCTTAAATGGTTGGAAGACGAATACGGTTGCGAGGTTGTAACCTTCACCGCCGACATCGGTCAGGGTGAGGAAGTGGAACCTGCCCGGGCCAAGGCGCAGGCCATGGGCATCAGGGAGATCTATATTGAGGATCTACGCGAGGAATTCGCCCGGGATTATGTGTTCCCCATGTTCCGCGCCAATGCCATCTACGAGGGTGAATACCTGCTGGGTACATCCATTGCCCGCCCGCTGATTGCCAAGCGGCTGGTGGAGATCGCCAGGGAAACCGGCGCCGATGCCATTTCCCATGGGGCCACGGGCAAGGGCAATGACCAGGTGCGTTTCGAGCTGGGCGCCTATGCCCTGATGCCGGATGTGAAGATCATCGCACCCTGGCGGGAGTGGGATCTGTTGTCCCGGGAAAAGCTCATGGCCTACGCTGCCGAACATGGCATTGATGTGGATTTTGCCAAGGCAGGCAAGAAGTCGCCCTATTCCATGGACGCCAATCTCCTGCACATTTCCTACGAGGGCGACATTCTGGAAGATCCATGGAACGAGCCGGAAGAGGACATGTGGCGCTGGACGGTTTCCCCCGAACAGGCGCCGGATCAGCCCACCTATGTGGAGTTGACCTACGAGAAAGGCGACATCGTGGCCATTGACGGCAAGGCCATGAGTCCGGCCCGGGTGATGGAATACCTGAACCGGGTGGGTGGCAAGAATGGCGTGGGCCGGGATGATATTGTCGAGAACCGATTTGTGGGCATGAAGTCCCGGGGTTGCTATGAGACCCCCGCAGGCACCATTATGCTCAAGGCTCACCGAGCCATTGAGTCTCTAACCCTGGATCGCGAGGCGGCGCATCTGAAGGATGAGCTCATGCCCCGCTACGCCAAAATGATCTATAACGGCTTCTGGTGGTCTCCCGAGCGGGAAATGCTGCAGGCGGCCATAGACCACACCCAGCAGGTGGTCAACGGCGTGGTGCGGGTGAAGCTGTACAAAGGCAATGTCATTGTCGCAGGCCGCAAATCGGAAACCAACAGCCTGTTCGATGAGGCCATCGCCACCTTTGATGATGATCAGGGCGCCTACGACCAAAAGGATGCCGGAGGATTTATCAAGCTCAATGCCCTGCGCCTGCGGGTGGCGGCAAGAAAACGGATGTAGCTTCGGACTGTGCCAACCCGGCTTCCATCTTCAGGGAACCTCGGAAAATTTTTTCATCACTCAGGCTCAGACCGGAGTCTGGCAGAATCAATAGATTATGGATTCTGGCCCCACCAGGCGGTTTTTCGAGAGATCCTTCATAATAAATTCAGAGGAGAATATCAATGAGAATGATGTTGCTGGTGTTTCTGGCGGTATGGGCTGCCGGTTCGGTGGTTGCGGTGGAGAAAGCATCGCCCCTGAAGGTGGATTATGTAGCGAAAAAAGTTGCAGAGGATGTGTTTGTCATTCACGGCCCCAAGGGGATTCCTTCACCGGAAAACCAGGGTTTTATGAACAATCCCGGCTTCGTCATCACTCCGGGCGGAGTGGTTGTGGTGGATCCTGGCAGCAGTGTGCAGGTGGGGGAAATGGTGTTGGCGCAGATTCGCAAGCGTACCGACAAGCCGGTGGTGGCAGTATTCAATACCCATGTGCATGGCGACCACTGGCTGGGAAATCAGGCGATTTTTGAAGCCTTTCCCGAAGTGAAAATCCATGCCCACCCGAAGATGATGGAGCGGGTGGAAAAAGGCGCCGGTATCCAGTGGCTGGAGATAATGCTGGATCTGACCAAGGGCGCCACTGCAGGTACCGAGGTGGTGTCAGCGAATACTGCCGTAAATGAGGGCAGGGAGATTGAAGTTGGTGGCGTTGTGTTCCGGGTGCTGCATGATGGTCAATCCCATACCGACAACGACATCATGATCCTGCTGCCGCAGAAGAAGGTCGTCTTTCTCGGGGACAATGCTGGTTACGGGCGCATGTTGCGCCTGAATGACGGCAGCTTCCAGGGGAACATTCGCAACCTCAATCGTGCGCTGGCCAGTGGTGCAACGGTGTTCGTTCCCGGGCACGGCCCCACGGCAGGGGCGGAAGCAGCTACCGAGTACCGGGATTATTTGCAAGCCATTTATGATGGCGTGAAAGAGTTCTTTGAAGATGATCTGAGTGATTTCGAGATCAAGCCTAAACTGTTGCCCAGGTTGGCCCGGTGGAAGGACTGGACGGATTTCGACAGCCTTGTCGGCAGCCACATAAGCCTTGCTTATCTGGAAGTGGAAGCTGCAGAATTCTGATGCGTCCCCGGGTTGGCGTCAGTGCCTGCCTGCTCGGGCAGGCGGTGCGCTATGACGGTGCTTCCAGACCCCATGCCTGGATACGGGATCAGTTGCCCAAGTATGTTGAAATTGTTCCCTTCTACCCGGAAACAGAAGCCGGTCTGGGCGTCCCCCGGCCAGCGGTGCGGTTGGTGCACCGGGATGATGGCCGTATTCGTGTTTGCGGAGTGGATGATCCCCGCCTGGATGTGACTGATGTTCTGCAGCAATGGATAAGGCAGCAGACGCCGGAATTGCAAATGTTGGATGCAATTATCTTCAAGTCTCGCTCGCCCAGCTGCGGGCTGGGTTCTGCGTGCCTGTTCGATTGCGATGGTAACGTCCTGCAGGCCGATTCCAGCGGCGTGTATGCGGCGTGGGTACAGGCGGGCTTTCCCGGTCTGGTGCTGTGTGACGAGGTTTGGTTGGAGGAAAAATCCCACCAGGAGCTGTTTCTTTCCGGGCTGCAGAAAAAACGGGATTGATGCGGCTATGCGCCGGTGCGCTTTTTTTCCCGTCTTGTCAGCCATACATCCAGCCCCTGGCTGTTGAGCCGGATATCATCCGCCAGTAGCTTCTCTATGTGGCTGCGGGGGATTTCCGGATTGTGCCTTCGCACCTGGATCACCGCTTCTTTCAGCAATGCCCGGGCCAGGCGTTGCTGGCGTTCTTCCCGGTCTCCCATGTGCTCTTCCCGCAGGGCAATGGTGGCGTGACTCTGGATGGATTCACGCAGCTGCTGTTGCTGATTTTTGGGTTGGTGCAGCGGGCCATAATGGGTGAGGCAGGCCCATTCTGTTTGTGTGGCCATCATTTTATCCAGGGATTTCATCCAGGTTTC